>JAUXST010000314.1 GCA_030679805.1 Reyranella sp.
CTGGGCGAACGCCACGGCGGCCGTGAACAGAAACGCGAGCCCTGCAAGGCTAGACCAGGCGAGGCGGGCAGAAAATCGCATGCGGTTGCCGGATCCCGATGACGTCGTAGGGGCTTTTCTTCAGTACCACGGCAGACACGGATCGGGCCATCACCGGGAAGGAGGGGTTTGCTCCGTTACGAGGGCGAAATCAGGGCATGGTCCGGGCCCTGTTGACAGGGCGGGACCGACGGGGAACCTTGCGCGCCGAAAGCGTAAATCAGGGGGGAAACGGCATGGCGGATGGCCAGGGTGCGGTGGGCGAGGTCAGGATCAAATCCGACCGCCTGCACACGTTCACGATGGCGATTTGCCGGGCCGACGGCAGTTCGGACCAGGAGGCGAAGCTCATCGCTGATCACCTCGTCCTCGCCAACCTGTTCGGACACGACAGCCACGGCGTCGGCATGATGCCGCACTATATCCAGAATACCGGCACGGGCGCCTGCGTGCGCAATCACCATGCAAAGATCTCGCGCGACAATGGCGCGGTGATCGTGATCGACGGCGGCGCCGGCTACGGCCAGGTCGTCGCCAAGGAGGCGATGGACATCGGCATCGAGCGCGCCAAGAAGAACGGCGTCTGCGTTGTCGGCCTGACAAATGCTCACCACATCGGCCGCATCGGCCATTGGGGCGAGCAGTGCGCCCGCGCCGGCATGGTGAGCACCCATTGGGTGAACGTGCACGGACACAAGTCGCTGGTGGCGCCGTTCGGCGGCGCCGAGGCGCGCTTCACGACCAACCCCTACTGCACGGCGGTGCCGCGCAAGGGCAAGGAGCCGATCGTGCTCGACTTCGCCACCAGCCAGGTGGCGGCGGGCAAGGTGCGCGTCGCCAACAACAAGAAGATCCAGATGGAACCCGGCCTGCTGATCGACGCGGCGGGCAATGCGACGACCGATCCGGGCGTGCTCTACAACGCACCCTACGGTGCCATCCTGCCATTCGGCCTGCACAAGGGCGGCGGCCTCGCCGTGATCTGTGACCTGCTCGCCGGCGCGCTGACCGGCGGCAAGACGCATTCGCCGCGCACCATCAAGAAAGACAGCACCGACATCATCAACAACATGCTGTCGATCATCATCGACCCTGCATCGATGGGCGGTACGGAATTCTTCGAGGACGAGGTTGAGAACTTCATCACGTGGGTGAAGTCGGCGAGACCTCAGCCCGGCGTCGCCGAGGTCCTGACCCCCGGCGAGCCCGAGCGCGCGCGCCGCGCCGACCGCGAGAAGAACGGCGTGCCGATCGATGCTACCACCTGGCAGCAGATCGTCGACACCGCGCGCAAGGTGCGCCTGAACGACATCGACATTCCCCAAATGGCCGGCGCTTGACGCGGCCGGAAGACAGGAGACCGACCATGGCCAAGATGAGGCTCTATTATTCGCCGTCGTCACCCTATGCCCGCAAGGTGCGGGTGTTGGCGCTGCTGACGGGGCTCGACAAGAAGATTGAGATGATCAATGTCGCGCTGACTCCCGTGGCGCCCAATGCCGACGTCGACAAGCACAACCCGATCGGCAAGATCCCGGCGCTGTCGGTCAAGGGCATGGATCTCTTCGACTCGCCGGTGATCTGTGAGTACCTCGACAGCCAGCACAAGGGCCGCAAGCTCTTCCCGCGCAAGGGCCGCGAGCGCTGGGTGGCGCTGCGCCAGCAGGCGATGGGCGATGGCCTGCTCGATGCCGCGCTGCTGGCGCGTTACGAGGGATTCCTGAGGCCCGAGGACAAGCGCTGGCCGGACTGGAGCAAAGGCCAGATCAAGAAGATCGACGGTGTGCTCGACCAACTCGAAGCCGAGGCCAAGTCGCTCAAGGGCAAGCCGGGCATCGGCACCGTTACCATCGCCTGCGCGCTGGGCTATCTCGACTTCCGCTTCGCCAGCCATGACTGGCGTGGCAAGCGTCCCAAGCTCACCAAGTGGTTTGCGGCATTTTCCAAGCTGCCGTCGATGAAGGCCACGGTTCCGCCGCCGTCGTGACGCCGCCCGGTTCGACGCCGATCGGCTTGACGGCAGACGAGTTCATTGCCCGCCACGGGTTGCAGCCGCATCCCGAAGGCGGGCATTTTCGCGAGACGTTCCGGGCGCCCGAAGCCCAGGGAACTGCAGGCCGCGGCGCCAGCACCGCGATCTTCTTCCTACTCAAGGCGGGCGAGCGATCGCACTGGCACAGGGTCGATGCCGACGAGGTCTGGCATCATTATGCCGGCGCCTCGCTCGAACTCTCCATGAGCGACGATGGCCGTGCCGTCCGCCACCTCCGGCTCGGCGGCGATTTCGGCATTGGCGAGACGCCGCAGATCGTGGTGCCGCGCGGCATCTGGCAGGCGGCGCGCTCGCTGGGCAACTGGACCCTGGCCGGCTGCACCGTGGCGCCAGGCTTTGATTTTGCTGGCTTCGAACTGGCGCCCGCGGGCTGGGAGCCGAAGTAGTCTTCCTTCCCCGTATGACAGGGGAGGGGTTACTTTCGCCACAACTCGCGCGAGGCGAGTGCGGCGCCGACGGTGACCAGCACGGCCGCGAGCAGCAGTGTGTTCGTGGGTTCCGCCAAACCGCACGCGATCAGCAAGGCCGTCGACAGGATCGGGGTGGCGTAGCTTAGCGCGCCCAGGGCGCGGATATCGCCGCGCTTCACGGCATGGTCCCAGAGATAGAACGCGCCCCCGGCTGGACCGAGGCCAAGGGCCAGCACCGCGAGCCACGCCGAGGTTGAAGCCGGCCAGACGGTGCGTTCGAAGGCGAGGTGGCAGACGAGAGACAAGGCGGCGGACGCCGCGCAGAAGGCGGCGATGGCATCGGTCGGCGTTTCACCGAAGCGGCGCGACAGCACCGAATAGAGCGCCCAGGTGATGGCGCACCCGAGCGCCAGCGCATAGCCCAGCGCATGATCGCCGGAAAAGGCGAGGCCGCGCCCGAAGGCCAGCATCGCCACGCCCGCGAAGCCGAGGCCAGCGCCGGCCAGATGCGTCCAACCCAGCCGCTCGCCGGCGAACGGCGCCGACAGCAGCACGATCAGCAGAGGCCAGAGATAGTTGACGAGATTGGCCTCGGCCGGCGGTGCGAGCTGCAGCGCGCCGAAGTAGAGCGCGTGGTAGCCGAACAGGCCGCCGATGCCCAGCAACCAGACCTGTCCGGGCCAGCGCACGAGTTCGGCCCAACCGACGCCGCGACGCCGGGCACGGGCAATGCCGAGCGACGCGCCGACAGCGAACGTCATGGCAACCATCTGGAAGGGAGGTATGGCACCCGCCAGCACCGACAACGCTGCCAACCCGCCCCATAGGGCGACGGCGCCCATGCCTGCTGCCATCGCCCGACGGCGGTCAATGTCGAACTGCTTCATAGCGGGCGCATAAAGAACGCCGTGCCGGTTGTCGAGCGACCCCTCGATAGCCGGGCGGTGATCGGGTTGCGGCCGGGCGGATGCGTGGGGTGCGTTTAGCGGTTACGATGGTGTTACAGCGGAGACGGCATGTTCGTTCGACCGACCAATCCGACCAGTCATCGTCTGGCGCGCCTGGCTTTCCTTGCTGCCTGTGTGGCCGCGCTGATCGTAGCCGCCGCCGGTCCGTTGCACCGCTATGTCGGGCTGGATATCGAGTGGGCCGTCACCGTCTTCCGCTACGGCTTCTATGCAGCCGTTGCCGCGGTGGCCCTGGGGCTGGCGACCATCGTGCCGACGCGGCCGGGCGACCGGCGCCGCGGGTTCGTGGCGGCGTTCCTCGCCGTCGCGATCGGCCTGGCCGGCGCCTGGGTGCCTGTGAGCTGGTTCCTGTGGTCCCAGCAGTTGCCGGCGATCAACGACGTCACGACCGACGTCGCCAATCCGCCGGCCATGGTGGCGCTCCTGCAGCTGCGGCGGGGGGCACCCAATCCGCCAGCCTATCCCGGGGCCGCTGCCGCCATGCTCCAGCGCGCCGCCTATCCCGACATCGTGTCGGTCGGCCTGCCCGTTCCCCCGGGCGAGGCGTTCAAGCGCGTCGACCGAGTGGCGACGGCGATAGGCTGGGATGTCGTGGCGCGGGCGCCGGCGGACGGCCGGCTCGAAGCGGTCGACACCAGCCAGTGGTTCGGCTTTCGCGACGATATCGTCGTGCGCATTCGCGCCGAGGGCACCGGCAGCCGGGTCGACATCCGTTCCAAGAGCCGCGCCGGCGAGTCCGACCTCGGCGTCAACGCGCGGCGCATTCGCGACTTCATCGCGCGCCTCAAGGCCGAGCGCTGATCAGACGCCGTTCTGCGGCAGGGTAAAGCGGAAGGTCGTGCCCGAGGCGTCGGTCTCGGCCAGCGCAATGTCGCCGCCATGGGCGCGCACCAGGTCACGCGCGATGGCGAGGCCCAGGCCCGCGCCGCCCGCACGTCCGCCGGTGGC
This sequence comes from Reyranella sp., assembly GCA_030679805.1. Taxonomy (GTDB): domain Bacteria; phylum Pseudomonadota; class Alphaproteobacteria; order Reyranellales; family Reyranellaceae; genus Reyranella. Next base: position 4,419 of record JAUXST010000314.1, read on the forward strand.
GAAAGGTCGGAAGAGCTGATCGACGAACGCCTGCGATATGCCCGAACCGTTGTCGGCGACGTCGATCAGGAGATATCCGCCGCCCGTCCGCGACCGGATGGTGACGGTCGTGGCGCCCGCCTCGAAGGCGTTGCGGCCGAGGTTGACGAAGATGCGGTAGAGCAAGTCGCGGTCGGCGCGTGCGGTGCGGCCTTCGCCGACCTCGTTCAGCCATGCCCGGACGACATTGGGGGTGCTGTCCTCCCCCTGCTCCTGCAGGGCGATCCCGGCCTCGTCGACGAGATCGGCCAGGTCGACCAGGGCCAACCGTGGCGCCGGCTGGTCGCGCACATACTCGATGGCGTCGCTGGCCAGGCGCGCCGCGCGATCGATGGTGTTGAGAATGGTCGGCGCCAGGGCCCGCGTGCGTTCGTCGCCGCTGCGTGCCAGCCGGTCCGACAGCAGCCGTGCCGTCGACAGCATGTTGCGCAGGTCGTGGTTGATCTTGTTGGTGGCGGCGCCGATCTCGGCCAGGCGTGATTTTTGCCGCAGCGAGGCGCGCAGCTCGCGCTGCAGGTTCTGGAATTCACGGTCGACGACGCCGATTTCGTCGTTGCGCCGGGTCGGCGCGCGCGCGGTCCCGGCGCCTTCGGGCGCGCGACGGAACGCCGTCATGTCGGACGACAGATCCTGCAACGGCCGGATCACCAGCCAGCGCAAGCCGAGATAGAGCAGGATGGCCGTGAACAGGGAGATCATGATCGACAGCGCCAGGATACGGCCTGAATAGGCATACATGGCGATGCGCATCGGCAGCTCGTCGGCCACGATCCACACCATGGCCGTCGGCAGGCGCATCGAGTCGCCGCCGACCCGGATGTAGCGCGAGCCGTCCTGCGCCATGGCCGACAGGGCGTCCCAGATCAGGCCGAGCGCGCTGCGGTCCATCAGGTTGAAGCTTGGCATTTCAGGGCGCGGCTCGATGTTCATCAGGGCGCGCTTGGGCTTGTTCGGCTCGACCAGCACCACGGCATCGACGCGGGCGTTGTTGAGCAGGCTGCGCTTGACCTCCTCCGTCACCATATTGTCGGGCGTGGCGTCGAGCGCGAGCGCCGCCAGGGTGCCGCTTTCGATGAGCTGCTCCAGGTAGACCACCCGGAAGCGGGCGATCGACGGCAGGAAGATCAGGATCTCAGCCGTCATCACCGCCGTCACCACCAGCGCCAGAATGCGCCACGACAGGCCGAAGGCAGGACTTCGCCGGCGGACGGGCCGGACGGCTTCTGCGGGAACGGTGACTTCGGCGCTCATGAGCCGCCGAGTCTATCGAAGTCCCCCGGCGCGGCCTAGCAGCTGCCCCTTCAACTCTTCAGGAACCCCCCGTGGTGGGGAAGTGCTGCCTGCCGGCGCCCGCCCTTCGTGGCGAATTGCCTCGCCTCCGCCGCAATTCGTTCCTAAGGTCGTCCCAATTCGTTCGCCCAGAAGGGTGGACGCCGGTACGCCCAGCGTGCCGGAAATGAATGGGAAACAGGGAAACGCTGCGAGGGCCTATGTCGGCACTCCTCGACGTGAGGAATTTGCACACCGAATTTCGGACCGGTGCTGGATTGGTGCGCGCCGTCGACGGCGTGTCGTACACGGTCGATCCCGGCGAGACCGTGGCGATCGTGGGCGAGAGCGGGTCGGGCAAATCGGTCGGCGCGATGTCGATCCTGCGCCTCATTCCCGATCCACCGGGACGGATCACCCAGGGCCAGATCCTGTTCGACGGCCGCGACCTGTTGCGCCTCTCTCAAGTCGAAATGCGCGAAATCCGCGGTCGCGACATCGGCATGGTGTTCCAGGAGCCGATGACCTCGCTCAACCCGGTGCTGACCATCGGCCGGCAGATCACCGAAGTGCTGGAGCAGCACCAGGGCGCCGATCGCCTGGCGGCGGAACGGCGCGCGCTGGAACTGATGGAAATGGTCGGCATCGCCGACACCGGCCGGCGCCTCAAGCAGTATCCCCATCAGCTTTCGGGCGGCATGCGCCAGCGGGTGATGATCGCCGTGGCGCTTGCCTGCAACCCGAAGCTGATCATCGCCGACGAACCGACGACGGCGCTCGATGTGACGATCCAGGCCCAGATCCTCGAGCTGATGAAGCAGCTGACGCTCAGGCTCAACGTGGCGCTGATCGTCATCACCCACAATCTCGGCGTGGTCGCCCGCTATGCCAGCCGGGTCAACGTCATGTATGCCGGGCGGATCGTGGAAGCCGGCAGTGCCGATGCCATCTACCACGACCCCCGGCATCCCTACACGATTGCCTTGCTGCGATCCGTGCCGCGTCTCGATCAGCCGCGGCGGGCGCGCCTCGATCCCGTCGACGGTCAACCGCCCGACCTGACCAGGCTCGACGGCGGATGCGCCTTCCGCCCCCGTTGCCGCTTTGCCGTCGAGCAATGCGGCGAGGCGCGTCCGGCCCTGGCGCCGACCGGTGAGGCGGGCCATTTCGCTGCCTGTTTCCGAAGCGACGAGCTGGTCGCGGCGCGGGATGTCGCGGCCCGGGAAGTTGCAGCATGAGCGGTGACGCCGTCGAGACGCCGCTCCTCGAGGTGCGCGGGCTTGCCATGCACTTTCCGGTTTCCGAAGGCATCGTGCTGTCGCGCAAGGTGGGCGACGTCAAAGCGGTCGACGGCGTCGACTTCGCGATCAAGCGGGGCGAGACCCTGGGCCTTGTCGGCGAAAGCGGCTGCGGCAAGACCACGACCGGCCGCTGCATCCTGCGGCTGGAGCGCCCGAGCGCCGGCCAGATCCTGTTCGACGGCCAGGACATCAGCGGCCTGGGGCGCAAGGATCTGGTGGCGTTGCGCCGCCGCATGCAGGTGATCTTCCAGGATCCCTACAGTTCTCTCAATCCGCGCATGAAGGTGGGCGACATCATCGCCGAGCCGATCAAGGTGCACGGCGTCGAGCCCGACGCCAATCGCCGCCGGGCGCGCGTGCGCGAACTCCTGTCGATCTGCGGCCTCGATCCCAAGTTCGCCGACCGCTACCCGCACGAAATGTCCGGCGGCCAGCGCCAGCGGGTCGGCATCGCCCGCGCCCTGGCACTCGATCCGGAATTCATCGTCTGCGACGAGGCGGTGTCGGCACTCGATGTCTCGATCCAGGCGCAGGTCGTCAACCTGCTCGAAGACCTGCGCGAGCGCTTCCGGCTCACCTATCTTTTCATCGCACATGACCTCTCGGTCGTACGCCATCTCTGCCAGCGGGTCGTAGTGATGTATCTGGGGCGGATCGTCGAGATGGCCGATTGCGACGAGCTGTTCGACAACCCACTGCACCCCTACACCCAGGCCCTGCTCTCCGCGGTGCCGATCCCGGATCCCCGCGTCGAGGCGACGCGCGACTTCCGCCCGGCCCCGGGCGAGGTGCCGAGTCCGATCAATCCGCCGTCGGGGTGCGTCTTCCATCCGCGCTGCCCCATGGCGGTCGAGGGTTGCAAGCGGGCGAGGCCCGTCCTGAGGGAGCTGCGGCCCGGCCATTGGGTCGCCTGCAGCGAAGTTCAATGAGAAAGAGTTGCGCGTGAGCACGGAGTACGAAATTCGGCAAAGAATAAACTGAACAAGGAGGAGGCGATGAACCTGCGGACGGGACTATGGGCGGCCGGACTCGGTCTGGCGGCTGTGATCGCGGCGAACTCCGCCGGCGCGCAAACGCCGAAGCGGGGCGGCACCCTTACCTACATGATCTCCGCCGATGCTTCCCCGAGCTTCGACGGCCACCGCGAAACGACCTTTGCCACAGTGCATGCCGTGGCGCCCTACTACAGCGTGCTGATCCGCGTCCCGCCGGACAATCCGGCCTCGACCACCGAATTCGTCTGCGACCTCTGCACCGAGATGCCGAAGCCGACCGACGGCGGCAAGACCTACACCTTCAAGATCCGCCAGGACGTGAAGTTCCACGACGGCAGCAAGCTCACGGCCAAGGACGTGCTGGCGAGCTGGAACAAGATCGTGTTTCCGCCGAAGGGTGTCACCAGCGCGCGCGTCAGCTACTACTCGATGGTGGAAAAGATCGAGGCGCCGGACGATGCCACTGTCGTCTTCCGGCTGAAGTATCCGTCTGCCGCCTTCATACCGGCGCTCGCCGATCCATTCACCTGGATCTACAAGAAGGAGACGCTCGACAAGGATGCGCACTGGTACGAGAAGAACATCATGGGCTCCGGTCCCTTCAAGTTCGTCGCCTACGAGATCGGCCAGTCGATCAAGGGCGTGCGCAACCCGGACTACTATCACAAGGGCCAGCCCTACCTCGACGCCATCGAGGGCATCTTTGCCGCCAAGCAGTCGGTGAGGGTCGACGCCCTTCGCGGCGACCGCGCGGCCATCGAGTTCCGCGGGATGCCGCCCTCGGCGCGCGACGAACTCATGAAGGAAGGCGGCAAGGACATCTTCGTCCAGGACAGCGACTGGAACTGCGGCAACATCATCACGGCCAACCACAAGAAGAAGCCGTTCGACGACGTTCGCGTCCGTCGCGCGCTGGCGCTGGCCGTCGACCAGTGGAAGGGGGCGCCGGCCCTGTCCAAGATCGCGATCGTGCGCAGCGTCGGCGGCATCGTCTTCCCGGGCTCGCCGCTGGCGGCGACCAAGGAAGAGCTGCAGCAGATGGTCGGCTATTGGCCGGACATCGAGAAGGCGCGGGCCGAGGCGCGGCGCCTCCTGAAGGAGGCCGGTGCCGAGAACCTGAAGTTCGAGCTGATCAACCGCAACGTCGACCAGCCCTACAAGTTCGTCGGGACCTGGTTGATCGGCGAATGGAAGAAGATCGGCGTGACCGTCGAGCAGAAGGTGGTACCCACCGGTCCGTGGTTCCAGGCGATGCGCGGTGGCAACTTCGACGTGGTTGTCGATGCGAACTGCCAGAGCGTCGTCAATCCTGCCCTCGATACCAGCAAGTATCTGCCGCAGACGATCTATCCGGAAAGCTACGGCGGCTACGACGATCCGAAGTCGGTCGAGCTCTACAACAAGATGCTGTACGAGACCGATCCGAAGGCGCAGCGCGCGGCGATGCGGGCCTACGAGAAGCATACGCTCGACACGATGGCGCACGCGATCATCACGCCGTACTGGTACCGGATCGTGCCGGCGCGGTCGTATGTGAAGGGCTGGAAGATCAGCCCCAGCCACTACCTGAATCAGGACCTTGCCAACATCTGGCTGGATAAATAGCCCGCTGTTGGAGGTAAACGGATGTATCGCTACATCATAAAACGGCTCCTGCTGGCGGTTCCCACGCTGGTGGGAGCCGCCGCGCTGGTGTTCGTGCTGATGCGGCTGATTCCGGGCGACATTTGCGTGATCCGTCTCGGTTCCGGCGGCGCCCACGTCGATCCGGCCTCGGTCGAGGCCTGCCGCCTGGAACTCGGACTGAACAATCCGATGATCGTGCAGTTCCTCGATTTCCTGTGGAGCTACATTACGTTGGATTTCGGCACGTCCATGTGGTCGGGCCATCCGGTGACCCATGAAATCGCTGCACGCCTGCCGGTGTCGCTGCAGATCGCGTTGATGGCGACGGCGATCGCCATCCTGATCGCCATTCCGCTGGGCACCATCTCCGCCCTCAAGGAGAACACCTGG
>JAUXST010000341.1 GCA_030679805.1 Reyranella sp.
TGCTGTCGGAAGGTGCTGCGATTTCGCTCGCGATGTTCCCGTTCCTCTTCGTCATCGTGGTTGTGCAGCTGCTCTACATCCGCCGCGTAGAAACCCGATGAGCCCGGAGACCCGCTGACATGATCGAGGGCGCACTCTGGAGACGATGGGTCTTCTACAACATTCCGCTGATCCTGTTCGTCTTTGTCCTCCTGTTTCCGTTCTACTGGATGATCGTGACGACCTTCCGGCCGGACGGCGAACTCTACCTGCCGTGGAACGCGCCCAACTACATGCCGTTCTGGACCAACAACCCGACGCTCGAGCACATCCTCTATCTGTTCGAGGAGACCAACTTCGCGCGCTGGATGTTCAACACCATGTTCATCGCGCTGGTGTCGACGGTGATCTCGCTGTTCTGCGGTGTACTGGCGGGCTATGCGCTCGCCCGCCTCAACTTCCCCTACGCCGGCGGCCTCGGAACGGCGATCTTCATCACCTACCTGGTGCCGCAGACACTGCTGTTCATTCCGCTGGCGGAGATCATCCGGAACTTCCAGCTCGGCGACACGCCGTGGTCGCTGATCCTGACCTATCCGACGTTCCTGATCCCATTCTGTACCTGGCTGATGATGGGCTACTTCAAGGCCATCCCGAAGGAACTCGAGGAGTGCGCCCGCATCGACGGCGCCTCGCGCTGGAAGGCGATGGTCTACATCATCATTCCGGTGGCGGTGCCCGGCATCCTGTCGTCGGGCATCATCGCCTTCACGCTGTCGTGGAACGAATTCATCTACGCCCTGGTCTTCCTGTCCTCGCCGGACCAGAAGACCGTCCCGGTCGGCGTCACCTCTGAGCTGATCCGCGGCGACGTGTTCTTCTGGGGGCCGTTGATGGCCGGCGCCCTGCTCGGCTCGATCCCGGTGGCGATCGTCTATTCGTTCTTCGTCGAACATTACGTTTCGGGCCTTACTGGCTCGGTCAAGGGGTAGTGCGTCATGGCCGAGGTCAGCCTCCACAAGCTCAACAAGAAGTTCGACACCACCCACGTCGTGAAGGACGTCGACCTGCAGATCCGCGACAAGGAGTTCATGGTCTTCGTTGGACCGTCGGGCTGCGGCAAGACCACGACCTTGCGCATGATCGCCGGCCTGGAAGCCATCACCGCCGGCGAGATCCGGATCGACGACCGGGTGGTCAATGAAGTGCCGCCGATGGATCGCGACATTGCCATGGTGTTCCAGAACTACGCGCTCTACCCGCACATGAGCGTCGCTTCCAACTTGGCGTTCGGCCTGAAGATGAGGAAATTCGAGAAGGCCGAGATAGAAAAGCGCATCAACAACGCCGCCTCCATCCTCGGCATCGAGAGCCTGTTGCAGCGCAAGCCGCGCCAGCTTTCGGGTGGCCAGCGCCAACGTGTGGCGCTGGGCCGTGCCATCGTGCGCGACCCCAAGGTGTTCCTGTTCGACGAGCCGCTGTCCAATCTCGACGCCAAGCTGCGTGTGCAGATGCGCGTCGAACTGAAGAAGCTGCACGAGCGGCTGGCCGTGACCTCGGTCTACGTCACCCATGATCAGGTCGAGGCCATGACGCTGGGCGATCGGGTGGTGGTGATGAAGGACGGGTTGGTCCAGCAGGTCGGCGAGCCGCTGGAACTCTACAACACCCCGGCCAATCGCTTCGTCGCGGGCTTCATCGGCTCGCCGGCAATGAATTTCGCCGACGTGACTCTGGTGGAAAATGGCGGCAAGCCCGTCGCCGAGGCACCGGGGCTGCGCATCGGGTTGCCAGGGGAGCTGGCTACGCGGGCTCGTGCCAAGACCGGGCACAAGGCGACACTCGGCATCCGGCCGGAGGACATCCATATCGCGACCGCGGCGGATGCGCCGGAATATTGCTTCGAGGCCACCGTCGAGGTGGTCGAACAGCTTGGATCCGAGATCCTGCTCGATATGCGCGCCGGCCCGGCCCTGATGGTGGCGAGCGTCGAACCGACGCTGCGCGTACGCGCCCACGACAGTCTCAAGCTGGCGCTAAAGCCCGAGCGGCTACATCTGTTCGACGCCAAAACCGAGGCCGCGATCTAGCCTACGGCGTAGGCCCGACCCACGTCTCCAGCACGTCCCACTTTGCCTTGCGCTGCTCCTCGCGCGGCTTCTTGAAGTCGTGGCCGAACGGCGCGGTGTCGAATGATCCGTAGGTCGGATTGGCGATCACCAGCCACTGGCGGCCCCAGTAAGCCATGTCGGAGTCGAAAGCCTTCACGCGCTCGGCTTCGCTGGTGCGGTAGCGATCGTCGAAGTCGCCGAAATTGTCGCCGATGTTGAGCAGGACGCGGTAGTCCTTGGTGATCACAGCACGACGCGTGCCCTTGGCACTGCCCCATTCCGGTTTCCCGTTCTGCATCAGGAACGTGTTGACGTTGCCGCCCATCGGGAAGCCAAGCTTGGCCATGTTCTCGCGCGTATCCTTCTCGGTCTCCGCGCCGCGGTTGGTGATGTAGAACACCTTCACGCCCTTGGAATCGGCATATTTGGTGAATTCGACCGCTCCCGGGATCGCCGTCGAGACCTGGGCGGCGCAGAACTGGTTCCAGGTCTTGGTGCTAAAACTCTGGTTGTTCCGCAGCATCCAGACCTGATAGCGCGAGTTGTCGAGCAGGGTCTCGTCGATGTCGAGAATGACGGCCGGCGGCAGGCCCTGGTAGTCGGCCTTCTGCTCGGCCGGCGCCGCCGTCCAGCTCTTGTCCACCAGCGCCTCGTCGAGCCGGATACGCGCCAGCGCGAAGACCGTGAGCGCATTGCCCCTGTATTCGACCGAACGCTGGGTCCATAGCGTCGCCAACAGCATGTCGTTGGGCGGCGGGGCGTCCTGGGCCCGTGCCGCACCTGACGACAGGATTGTGCCGATGACGGCGCCCAGCACCAGGAAGGTCCTTGCTATCATGGCCCGATCTCCCTCAACAGTTTCCGTTTGGTCGTTTCATCCGCGAACGAGGCCGCCAGCGCCGCCCGGGCGATCTGCCTCAGTGTCGCCGGCTCGAGGCCTGCCTTGTCGTACTCGTTGCCGAGCGTCGTGTGGAAAAACGGCGGATCGTCGGAATTGAGGGTGACGGCAACCCCGGCGTCGATCAAGCGGTGCAACGGATGGGATGCCCGGTCGGGATACAGTCCCAGGGCGACGTTGCTGCCCGGGCAGACCTCCAGAACCGTGCCTCGCCGCGCCAGTTCCACCATCAAGGCGGGATCGTCGGCCGAGCGCACGCCATGGCCGATCCGGGTTACCGGCAGGGCCTCGATCGAGGCCCAGACGCTTTCCGGCCCAAGGACTTCGCCGGCATGGACGGTGCAGCCATAGCCCTGCTCGTGCGCCATGCGATAGGCTGGCGCGAAATCTGCCGGCGTGAACTTGGCCTCGTCGCCACCCATGCCGAAACCCACGACATAGCGATGCGGTTCGGTGATCATACCCTCGACCATCGCCAGGGCGCGCTCGGGCCCGAGATGGCGGATGCAGATGATGATGATACGTCCGACGATCCCGAACTCGCGCTCGGCGCGATCGATGCCTTCGGCCAGCGCCTCGAGCCAGACCGCATAGGAAATGCCCAACGCCGCCGGCCGTTCGGGCGAACAGAACATTTCGACGTAGACCGCCCCTTCGCGCGCTGCACCGGCGAGATAGGCATAGATGACATCGCCGAAGTCCCTGGGGTGCCGCAGCACGGTGCAGACGCGATCGTAGGCGGCGAGGAAGCTCAGGAAATCGTGCCACACGTAGTGGCCGTCGGGCCCGAACAGACCCCGGGGAAGATCGAGCCCGTTGCGGGCGGCCAGCTCGCGCGCGAGTTCCGGCGCGATCGAGCCCTCAAGATGACAATGCAATTCGACCTTGGGAATCACGCAAAACCTCGCAGCGGCAGATCTGGCCGTTGCAGCCAGTTGTCCGCCGGATAATCGGCCCTGCCGTCGATCAGATGCAAGGCATAGGCATGCCTGGCCCGCGACGAGCGATTGGGGGCACTGGCATGCGGCAGCAGGCCGTGCAGGACGACCAGAGTGCCGCGCCGCGCCTCGATCGCCGCCGGCGCGACCGAGGGCCACGGCGTGGTGTCCAACGTATGGGTGACCAGCCTGCCGTCCTCGCGCAGGAAGCGCTCGCGCAACGGGCCACGGTGGGCGCCCGGCAGCGCCATCAGGCAGCCGTTGTCCCGGTCGGCATCGTCGAGGGCGACCCAGAAACCGGTCACGGTCGAGGGCCGCGTATGGAGGTAGGTCGCGTCCTGGTGCCAGCCGACCTCGGCGCCGATAAGTGGCTGCTTGAAGAGATACATGGATTGCAACAGCAGCGGCTGGGCGAAGCCCAGTGCCTGCGCCAGCTCGGCCAGCCGCGGGCGGCGCGAGATGCGGTCGAAGACGGGATCGAGGTCGTGCAGCGCGTGGCCGATCTTGTTCAGGGCCAGCGGCACCGGCTGGTCCGTCGCCTGTTCCTCGAAGAAGAATCGGATCGCCCCGCCTGATTCCTGGAAGGTGCGGTCGCGGGCATGGCCCTGATCGCGGGTCGAAAAGACCGTCCGGCCAGAGCCAGGATCGAAGGCGGCCACCAGCTCCGCCGCGCGCGCCTGCAGGGCATCGCAATCGGCCGCTGGCAAAAAGCCTTCCAGCACGAGAAAGCCATCGCGCTCGTATGCTGCCAGATCGGGCGCCGCAAGATCGGGGGGACTCACTGGACGACGCGCTCCATGACGACCGGGCGATGGGCCGGTGCCGGGTCGCCTATGCGGATGGCCTCACGCACGAGGGCGATAGCGGCGTCGGCATCGGTCTCGCTCGCGGCATGGACGATGCACAGCGGGTTGCCGGCGCGGATCGGCACGCCGACATCCGTCATCTCGCTGAGGCCGACCGAGGCATCGATCGCATCGTCGGCATGGGAACGGCCGCCACCCAGCGCCACCACGGCGATGCCGACCTGGCGGGCGTTCATGCCGACGACATGGCCCGATCGCAGGGCGGTGCACGGCCTGATCACCGGCGCCCGCGACAGGTAGCGGCTGGAGTGTTCCAGGAAATCGTTGGGCCCACCCAACGCCGCCACCATGCGGGCGAAGACCTCCGCCGCCCGCCCGTCGGCCAGCGCCGCCTCGGCGCGCGC
>JAUXST010000348.1 GCA_030679805.1 Reyranella sp.
AAGGTCTGTACGAGATGGTTCGCAGGAAAGTTCTAGGCGCTGATAAAGCTTTAGATGCAATCCTGACTGAACTGGACGACGACATTCCTTTCTAACTGCATAAATTAGATTCGAAATAGGAGAAAGCTGTCGCCGATCACCCTACTGATCAGAAATATTCTCGGCCCCGAGTCTCCGCAACTTCCCCCATTGTGCTCGGCACTGTCGTTTTCTGCGATTTAGCCGCCTAACCGAGGCGTTCGAACGGCGGCCGATTGTACTCGATCGTTTTCAAGCTGCCTGCTTCTTGGGTCGCGTCGGGAGCTTCGCAATAATGCGGCCCACTTCCTTTGAAGCAACGCGCAAGTCGTATGCCGTCTGGAGATTGAGCCAGAATTCGGCGCTGCTCTTGAACCAGTGGCCGAGCCGTAGCGCCGTGTCGCCGGTAATGGCGCGCTTGCCCTGGATGATCTGGGAAATGCGGTTCGGCGGCACGCCGATCTGCCGTGACAGTTCGGTCGGTGTGATGCCGAGTTCGCCCAGTTCGTCGGCGAGGATTTCGCCGGGGTGGATGGGGGGCCTGTTCATCTGATCTTCCTTCATCAATGGTAGTCGACGATCTCGACATTCGAGGGGCCGGGCGCGTTGGCGGGCCATTCGAAGCAGATGCGCCATTGCTGGTTGACGCGAATCGAATACTGCCCGGTCCGGTCTCCCCGGAGCGCTTCCAGGCGATTGCTCGGCAGCGCCGCCAGATCGTTGAGGGACGTGGCGGCGTTCAGGATGTCGAGGCGCTTCCAGCCCTGTCGCGCGAAACCCTGGAACGGGCGCACGAATTCGCCGTCGGCAAATTGCTTCGTGCGTCTGTCTCGGTAACTCAATATCACGGCGCAGCCTAGAGAAAATGACGAGATACGTCAATCGTCAACGGGGCCTCTCCTTTTACATGTTGGAGCGCATTTGAGCATTGCGTGCCGGAAAACATAGAGCGCAATTGGTGTGACCAATTTCTCATCATTGAATTGAAGTGGCCGGAGGCCCAGGTGGCTTTGCCGTGTTTCGGATTGAACACGCCAGTGACGTGGCCCTTGCCTTTGCTTGTTGAACTGGGCTGACGACTGAGTGTCTGAGCTGATCAAAAGAGCTAAATCACGCCGTTGCAGTCGGAAGATTTATGAACTTCTGAATAACGCTAATTGCCACATCGGCTCTGCGATCTTCGGGCAGAGCATCTATTTTCTTGAACGCCGCCAACACCTTCCACATGTCGTGGAGCTTGTCAGAGGTGGCGTTGAGTTGCTTGAACGTCTCTTTGAAAAGATACAAGCCGAGTCCAGATACGACCTCAACTACGACTCCGGCCACAGTAGTTAGATTGCTTGTCGATTTGGTAAAGCCGAACATCTCTCCTAAAGATCCCGTTAGGATCACCAAGATACCTAACGCCATAAATGTACCAGCGAGCAGGAACCCTTGCGTAGATTGACGTCGAAGGATGTCATAATTCTTTCCCAACTGACGGACAGCTTCCTCGACATCGGAGGAACCACCCAACTGAGATGTCTCCAGCGATGCGGCGGATATGCCAGCACGGAAGAAAAGAATGATGCCGCCGATAGCTAATACGAACGCCAAGGTGAGCATTGCCACAGTGATAACATCAGCCTGACTTGGACGCATGGCGGCCAAGTAGATTAGAACTACGCTGATACCGATCAGTACTAAGCCGGGCGGCGCGATTCGAATATCCCGAAGTAGCGAACCAAACATACTATTCTCGGCCATATGCAACCCCCAATAGATTTTGGTCATCATCGTAGCACAACCGTGCTGCGAACTCCCACAACTCTGAACCGGGTCACAAGTTATGAAATCGGACTCTTTGCGCCGCCATTGCGAGCGGCGGCTAAACGCGCTCGACCGCGAGCGCGCCTCCTGGTTCGCGCACTGGCGCGAGCTGTCCGACAACATCATGCCCCGCCGCGGCAACTTCCTCGGCGTCCGGCACCGCCCCGATCGCGGCGGCAAGCGCAATGCGCGTCTTCTCGACTCCACCGCCATGCTGGCCGCGCGCACGCTGGCGTCGGGCCTGATGGCGGGCCTCACCTCGCCGGCGCGGCCGTGGTTTCGCCTCGGTCTCGGCAGCCCTGCGGTCTCGGCGGTGCCCGAGGTCCGCGCCTGGCTGGACGACGTGCAGGGCCGCATGTTCCGCGTCTTCGCGCGCTCCAACCTCTACAACGCGCTGGCCGTCGCCTACGAGGAGCTGGCGGTGTTCGGCACCGCCGCGCTGGTGGTGACGGAAGACGCGAAGGAGATCGTGCGCGCCTATCCGCTGACTGCGGGCGAATACTGGCTGGCGGCGTCGGAGCGCGGCAGCGTCAACACGCTCTACCGCACCTTCGGCATGACCACCTTCCAGCTCGTCGAGCGCTTCGGCCGGGGCGCCGTCTCCACGCTGGTGCGCGAGCGCTATGATCGCGGCCAGTGGGACCACGAGGTCGAGGTGGTGAACGCCATCGAGCCCAACGAGGAGGTGCGGGAGAGCGGCGGCTTCGCCCGCCACAAGCACCACATGGCCTATCGTTCGGTCTGGTACGAGAAGGGCGCCCCCAACAATCAGGGCGACGAGTCTCTCCTCGACGTCGGCGGCTTCGAGGAATTCCCCGCCCTCTGTCCGCGCTGGCATCTCGCCGGCAACGACGTCTATGGCCGCTCGCCCGGCATGGATGCGCTGCCCGACGCCAAGAGCCTGCAGCGCATGCAGCTCCGCTTCGCCGAGACGCTCGACAAGATGGTGAGCCCGCCCATGGTGGCCTCGCCGTCGCTCCGGGGCGCCGCCGTGGCGTCGACCCCGTCCGCCGTCACCTACGTGGCCGATCCCGACGGCGCGGGGTTCCGGCCCGCCTACCAGATCAACCCGCCGCTGGCCGAATTCACCGCCGCCATCCGCGAGCGCCAGCAGGCGGTGCGCGCCGCCTTCCATGCCGATCTGTTCCTGATGGCGACCCAGCTCGAGGAGGTCCGCACCGCCACCGAAGTGGCCGAACGCCGCGCCGAGAAGCTGGTGATGCTGGGCCCTGTATTGGAACGCCTGCACGACGACCTGCTGGAACCCCTGATCGGCCGCGTCTTCCAGATCATGGCCCGCAACGGCCACATCCCGCCGCCGCCGTATGAGGAACTCGACGGGCTGCGGTTGCAGCCTGAGTACGTGTCGCCGATGGCGGCGCTTCAGGCGGCTTAGAGAACAAGACTCCTCAGTCATCTCATCCCATACATCATCCTCATACGTCCTCTCCGCCGCGCAGCGGGGGAGAGGAAGGGGCCCCGCGTAGCGGGGTAGGTGAGGTGGTGTCTCATCAGCAAGAACGTGG
>JAUXST010000375.1 GCA_030679805.1 Reyranella sp.
GAACTCTCGGCCAAGGGCTTTAACCGCGACCTGCTGGTGATGCAGGGCAACGGCGGCACGATCTCCTCGCAGCTCATTGCCCATGCGGCGGTGAATACCGTGATGTCGGGTCCGGCCTCGGGCGTGATGGCGGCGGCTTACACCGGCCGCGCCTCAGGCCATCCCAACCTGATCACCTACGACATGGGCGGCACCTCGACCGACGTCGGGTTGATCGAGAACGCCGTGCCCCAGGTCTCGGGCGAACTCGAACTCGAATACGCCATGCCCATCCACGTGCCGATGGTCGACGTGCACACGATCGGCGCCGGCGGCGGCTCGATCGCGTCGGTCGATCAGGCGGGCATGCTGCGCGTCGGCCCGGAGAGTGCGGGCGCGCGGCCAGGGCCGATCTGCTACGGCCGCGGCGGGACCGAACCCACCATCACCGACGCCAACCTGATCCTGGGTCGGCTCAATCCCGACCGCCTGCTGGGCGTCGATCATCCGGTCACGCTCGACCATGTGCGCGGCCTGATGCTGGAGAAGGTCGGCATCCGGCTTGGCCTCGATGCCGAAGCCGCTGCCGCTGCCGTCCTGCGCATCGCCAACGACCGCATGGCGGGTGCGATCCGCCTGGTCTCGCTGTCGCGTGGCCACGACCCGCGCGACTTCGCGCTGTTCGCGTTCGGTGGCGCGGGTCCGCTGCACGCGACGGCACTCGCCCGCGAGCTTGCGATCCCTACCGTGCTGGTGCCGGTGCGGCCCGGCATCACCAATGCGCTGGGCTGCGTCGTGGCCGATCTGCGTCACGACTATGTGCGTACCGTCAACAAGCCGCTTTCGGTCCTCGACGACGTCACGGTGGCGCGCATCTATGCCGAACAGTCAGCCGAGGGCGAGGCCACGATCGGCCGCGAGGGCGTGCCGGTGCGCGAGCTGCGCCGCGTCCATACCGCCGACATGCAGTTCCAGGGCCAGAGCCACATCCTCTCGGTCGGCGTCGATCGCCCGGACATCGGTGTCGAGGGGCTACGTAAGGCCTTTGCCGTGGCCTATTTCCGCCGCTTCGGAATCGAGCTGGCCGAGATCCCGCCGGTCCTCGTCAATCTCCACACCGCGGTGATCGGCGTGCGGCCGGAAATTTCGCTCGCAACCCTTGCCGCCACCGAACGCGCGCCGACACTCAAGGCGGCGCAGGTGGGCGAGCGCCGAGTCTGGTTCACCGATGGCTGGCGCCAGGCTCCCGTCTATGCGCGTGAGCAACTGCCGCGCGATGCCGTGTTCGAGGGCCCGGCGATTTTCGAACAGCTCGACTGCACCACCGTCGTCGAACCCGGCGACAAGGTCCGGCAGGACAAGCTCGGCAATTTGCTGATAACA
The DNA here is from genome assembly GCA_030679805.1 of Reyranella sp. Lineage (GTDB taxonomy): Bacteria > Pseudomonadota > Alphaproteobacteria > Reyranellales > Reyranellaceae > Reyranella. Next base: position 1,363 of record JAUXST010000375.1, read on the forward strand.
CTCGGCTAACAAATCATTCGGAGGAAATCACCGTGAAGGTGACAGACATCGTCTGCCATATCCTGCAATGCAAGGTCGACAAGCCGTTCGTCTCGGCGCGCGGCTGGGTCTACGGCACGCGATCGACCTGCCTGGTCGAGATTTCGACCGACGAGGGCATTACCGGCTGGGGCGAGTGCTACGGCCCCGCCGCCGTCGCAAAAACCTTCGTCGAGACGCAGTACAAGGCGCGCGTGCTCGGCCGCGATCCGTTCGACGTCGAGGCGATCTGGGAAGATCTCTACAACAGGATCAAGGACTACGGCACGACCGGCATGGCGATCTCGGCCATCTCCGGCATCGACATCGCGCTGTGGGACATCATGGGCCGCGCGGTCAACAAGCCGGTGCACAAGCTGATCGGCGGCGCCTACCGCAGCGAGGTCATTCCCTACGCGACCGGACTCTACTTCATCGACATGAACCGGCTGATCGAGGAAGCGGTTGAGGAAGCGCTGGAGTTCAAGAACGACGGCTTTAGCGCCATAAAGATGAAGATCGGCTTGGGCGACCTCAAGCTCGATGCCAGGCGCGTGGGCGCAGTGCGCAAGGCGATCGGTCCCGACATCAAGCTCATGGTCGATGCCAACCACTGCTTCTCCGTCCCCAACGCGATCAAGCTGGGGCGCATGCTGGAGGAGCACGACATCCTGTGGTTCGAGGAACCGGTCAGCCCGGAGGATCATGACGGTTATATTGAGGTGACGCGCGCCCTCGATATGGCGGTGGCGGGTGGTGAGAATGACTTTACGCGCTGGGGCTTTCGCGACGTGATCGCGAAGAAGGCGATGGACATCGTCCAGCCCGATCTCTGCGCCGCCGGTGGTTTTTCCGAATGCCGCAAGATCGCGACCCTGGCCTCGGCCTTCGGCGTCGAATGCGTGCCGCATGCCTGGGGCTCGGTCATCGGCCTTGCCGCCACGGTGCAGTTCCTGGCGGCCCTGCCGGACCAGCCGCCGGCCTTCAGGCCGATGCCGCCGATGCTGGAATTCGAGCAGACGCCCAATCCCTTGCGCGACACGCTGGCGAAAGAGCCGATCGAACAGAAGAAGGGCATCGTGAAAGTCCCGACCGGGCCGGGTCTCGGCATCGAGATCGATCGCGAGATCCTGAAGAAGTACAAGGTGGCCTGAACTCTGTCGTCCTGAGCACAGCGAAGGATCTCACGCCGGCCGCACGGACTGTGTCTGGTCGCTCTGCGAGATCCTTCGCTACGCTCAGGATGAGAAGGAAACTGTGGTCGACAGGGGAATGAAATGAAAATCGTCGACGTAAAGGCCTATCCGACCAGCTACCGCGTGCCGAAGGAGCTGCAGGTATCGCTCGGCATCGGCACCATGACCAAGCGCGACTGCGTCATGGTGAAGGTGACGACCGAGGACGGCATCGTGGGCTGGGGCGAGAGCCATCATGCCCGCTCGCCCGGCAGCATCGGCCATCTGATCAACACGACGCTGAAAGGCTTCGTGGTCGGCATGGACGCCACCGACACGGTGGGCATCTGGGCCAAGATTTATAAATTTCAACTCGGCTCCCACGGCATGGGCGCGGCCACGTCGATGGCGATGAGCGGGCTCGACCAGGCGCTGTGGGACATCAAGGGCAAGGCTGTCGGTTGGCCGCTCTACAAGCTCTTGGGCGGCTCCAACAGGCCGGTGCCGGCCTATGCTGGCGGCATCTCGCTGGGCTACCAGGCGCCGGATTCCCTGGCGGCCGAGGCCGTGCCCATGGTCGAGGCCGGCTACAAGGCGCTGAAACTGCGCGTCGGCGACAATGTGAAAGCCGACATCGCACGCATGACCGCCGTGCGCCGCCGCTTCGGTGACGACATGGTGCTGCTGACCGACGCCAACACCGGCTACTCGGTCGAGGACGTGCGCCGCGTCATGCCGGCCATGGACGAACTCGGCATCGCCTGGCTGGAGGAGCCGTTCCCGGCGCACGACCACCGCTCCTACGCCATGGCCAAGGGCTGGGGCGTGACGCCGCTGGCGGCCGGTGAGAACCACTACACGCGCTTCGAGTTTCACCGGCTGATCGAGGACGGCAACATCACCATCCTGCAGCCCGACCTCTCCAAGAGCGGCGGCATCACCGAGGTCCAGCGCATCGCCGCCGCCGCCT
>JAUXST010000378.1 GCA_030679805.1 Reyranella sp.
CAACTCGGTGCGCTCGGTCCTCGGCGCCGAGCTGGCGGGCTTCATCGACGCCGGCTGGCGCGACAAGCTCGGCCTCCAGGTCCGGCTGGGCTGGGCGCACGAATATGCCGACACCTCGCGGCCCCTGACCGCAAGCTTCGCCGGCGCGCCGACCCTCGGCTACACGGTTTACGGCGCCGCCCCGCAGCGCAACACCGCCACGGTTGGCCTCGCCGCCAACACTGCCATCGCCGAGGCGACGTCGATCTATCTCCGCTACGATGGCGAGTTCGGCACCGGCACCGACAACCACGTGCTGTCGGCCGGCCTCAGGATGAACTGGTAGGGCACGAGCCGGTAGGGGCGGGCAAATTCCGGACGCTTCCAGCCCGGAAATCGTGCTAGATCGACGCCATGCTGATGTTCGACATACCCTTCGGGACGACCGACTGGAGCGACGTGGAGCGTACGGAACATGCCGGCGAGACCGGCAAGGCGTTCTGGCGCACCAGGAATTTCAACAACATCCGGGTGCGCATGGTCGAGTACACGCCGGGCTATCTCGCCGATCACTGGTGCCAGAAGGGCCATGTCCTGCTGGTGCTGGAGGGCGAGCTGCACACCGAACTGGCCGACGGCCGCACCGTCGTGCTGAAGCCCGGCCAGAGCTACCAGGTGGCCGACGGCGATCTCGCCCACCGTTCCTTCACCAAGGACGGCGCCAAACTTTTCATAGTGGACTGACATGACGGACATGATCGGATTTATCGGCGTCGGCACCATGGGCGAGCCGATGTGCCGCAACCTGGCGAAGAAGAGCGGCATGACGGTGCTGGCGGCCGACCGCGACGAGGCGCCGCTCAGGCGCCTGGCGGCCGACGGCGTGAAGACGGCCTCGCTCGACGAGATCGCGGAGAGCTGCCGCACGATCTTCCTGTCGCTGCCGGGCGGCAAGGAAGTCGAGCAGGTCTGCCTCGGCGACGGCGGCCTGGTCTCCAGGGCCAAGCTCGGCTGGACGGTGATCGACCTCAGCACGGCGCCGCCACGCCTGGCGCAGCGGCTCTACGAGGAATTCGAGGGCAAGGCGACAGCCTTCGCCGATGCGCCAGTGGCGCGCACGCGCCAGGCCGCGATCGACGGCACGCTCTCCATCATGGTCGGCGCCACGCCGGCCACCTTCGGCCGCATCGAGCCGTTGCTGCGCCATATGGCAACGGAAGTGACGCACTGCGGCGCCGCGGGCGCGGGCCAGACGGTAAAGATCCTGAACAACATGGTCCTGTTCCAGACCGTGGTGGCACTGGCGGAAGCCCTCTCGATCGCCCGCGCGCAGGGCGTCGACGGCAAGGTGCTGTTCGAGACGCTGAGCAAGGGCTCGGCCGATTCCTTCGCGCTGCGCAACCACGGCATGAAGGCGATGCTGCCCGGCGTCTTCCCGGAGCGCGCCTTTTCGACCGAGTACGCGCTAAAGGATCTCGGCTACGCCATCGAGATGGGCGAACAGCACGGCGTGCCCGGCCTCGGCGCCGACGTCGCCCGCGAACTGATGGAGCGCGCCGTCGAGCTGGGCCATGGCAAGGAATACTGGCCGGTGCTGCTCAAGGCGATCGAGGACGCCACAGGGAAGGGCTGAGGGAAGGGCTGAGCCAAGGGCTGACCGAGGGTACCCGGCCGATGTATGCTTGCCGGTAATTTCCCGTCGATGGAGCT
>JAUXST010000380.1 GCA_030679805.1 Reyranella sp.
GAGGTCCACGATCTTTCCCATCGCCCATTGGCCGGCGAAGATGACGGTGAAGACCACGAGATTGCTGCTGGTGCTGGCCCGGCCCGCATATTCCCGCGGGAAGGAGCGCGCCAGCAGCGGCATGTATTGGATGGGGCAGGCACCGAGGAAGCCGAACAGCAGCCACGGAGCGAGCGGATCGACGGGGGGCAGGAAGGCGAGCCAGCCGCAGACCAGGGCGAACAGGACGCTCATGATGCCGGCCGACGCGAAGTCGTTGACACCGACGCGCCGGAACCAGCCGGTGATCACGCCGCTCGAGGCAAAGCCCAGGGTCATGACGGCGGCGGTGTAGAGCTGGATATCGGCGCGCGTGTCGTTGTCCGTGATGCCGCCCACGTCGCGCAGCCAGGGTCCGATCCAAAGCGAAATGCAGCCGATGAAGGCGAGTTGCTGGACGGCGAGCAGCGGCTGGATGCGCCAGTAGAAACCGTCGGTCAACACGACGCGGGTGGCGCGGAACTGCTCGCTCAAAGTGCCATGCGGGGTGGCCGCGGCGCGCTCGGGCACGACGGTGAACAGCAGCGCCGCAGTGATGAGGCAGATGCCGGCCAGCCAGAAGAACAGACCCTGCCAGCTCATGACGGAAAGCGACCACTGTATCGGGAGCGTCGCAGCCATCGAACCAATGCCGCCTGCCATCATGTGGAAGCCGGTGATCAAGCCCCAACGCTCTGGCGGATACCACAGGGTGATCGCCTTGATGGCGGCCATCAGACCGCCGGCGAAACCGAGGCCGATCAGCACCCGTGCCACGATGAGTTCCGGAAGCGAAGAGCTCAGCCCGAACATCGCCGACCCGAGTGCCGCCAGGCCGAGCAGCGCGGTCTGCACGCGGCGCGGCCCGTAGCGATCGAGCATGACGCCCAGAACAGGCTGGCAGCCGGCGAAGAATAGGAAGAAGGCCGACGTGAGCAGGCCGAGATCGCCCGCGGTTATGCCGACATCGCGTTCGAGATAGGGGAAGATCACCGCGTTCACGCCGCGGAAAATGTACGAAAGGAAATAGGCCAGCGCGAACGGCAGGAAGACCCGCAGGAACGGCGTGGCGAAGGTGGAGGCGTTTCCAGTCATACTTTTGTGGCGGCGAACCGCGGCGCGCACCATATTCAACACATCGAAGGGGGTCAAAAGATATGGCCGACGATCACAAGGTCCCGTCGACTGTGGGCGCAGACGCAGTCGACGCCTTCGTGAAGCAGGTTGGAAGTCTGCCGGCTAATCGCGCGCCGGGCAGCCGGGGCCGCCTGCTGTTCGCGATGGACGCCACGGCGAGCCGCGAGCCGACCTGGGATCATGCCTGCACGATCCAGGGCGAGATGTTTGTCGCCGCCGACGCGCTGGGCGGCCTCGATGTGCGGCTCGCCTTCTATCGCGGGTTCGACGAGTTCAAAGTGAGCAGATGGACGTCGGACGGCCGGGAACTCGCCCGTCTGATGAGTGCCGTGCGCTGCCTCGCCGGCCGCACGCAGATCGGCAAGATGCTGCGTTATGCCGGCGAGCAGCGGCGCGAGAGCCGGATCGATGCCGTGGTTTTCGTGGGCGACTGCTGCGAGGAGGACGTCGACGCACTGGGCCACGAGGCGGGGCAACTCGGCCTGCTCGGCCTGCCGGTGTTCGTCTTCCAGGAGGGCGACGACCGTACCGCTTCCCGGTTGTTTCCGCAGATCGCCAAGCTGACGCGCGGCGCCTATTGCAAGTTCGACCGCTCGAGCCCGGACCAGCTCAAGCGGTTGCTGGGGGCGGTGGCGGCCTATGCCGCGGGCGGACGCTCGGCGTTGCTGAAGTACGGCAGGGACCAGGGCGGCGCCGCGGCGCTGCTGACCAACCAGATGAAGTGACGACGGACATTCCGGGCGGGGATTTTCGCACGGCCGTTCAGAAGTTTGTTCGATATCGATATTCTTCCGCACATCAAAGTCCGGGATCGAACACCTAGGCGCCCATCAGGCGCGCGCTCCAACTGCCGGGCAACACCAGGCCCAGCC
>JAUXST010000397.1 GCA_030679805.1 Reyranella sp.
GAACTCGACTCACCCGCCGCCGTCGAGACGAAGGAGTTTGCCGCGATGCGCGGTTGGGGCACCTTCGCGCCGTACGTGCGCTCGCAGACGCGCGTCGTCGTCGGTCTCCGCTAGCGCCCCTTGCCCAGGCCAGTGCCTAGGCCGGCACGCAATACCCATCCCGCCGTGGATCACACCCGCCGGTGAACACACCCGTCTCCGGATCGATCGTCACGCCCTGCATGCCGCCCACCTTCATCGTCCAGTCCGGGCCGCTGGTGAGGTCGTGGCCGCGCTTGCGCAGTTCGGCATGGACGTCGGCTTCGACGCGGCTCTCCAGCAGCACGGCACGGCCGTCGGTAAGCCGCGCGCGCGGCGCTTCGATCGCCTGCTGCAGCGGCAGGCCGAAATCGACATGCTGCACCATCGCCTGCGGCTGGGTCTGCAGGATGCCGTAGCTGCCCGGCGTTCCCAGCGCCAGGACGGGCGCGCCGTCCTTGGTCGAGATCGACGGCGCCATGCACATCGGCAGCTGCTCGCCCGGCTTCACGCGGTTGGGGCTCGCGGGGTTCACGTCGGCCCAATAGAGGAAATTGTTGAGGCAGAGGCCGGTGCCCGGGACCACAATGCCGGAGCCGAAGACGCTGCCCAGGCTCTGCGTCAGGCAGAGGAGATTGCCCTCGTTGTCGGCGATCGAGAACGACGTCGTGTGGCTCTCGTCCACGGCCGAGATGGGCTCTTGTGATGGCGTCCACTGCTCGGTCGGGCCGGTCACCGGCTTGCCGTCGCGCACGCGGGCGCGCAGCGTCTCGACATGGCTGTCGGAGAGGATCTCGGCGAGCCTCTGCGGCGCCGGCACGCCGGTGGCGATGCGCACGCCGGCGGCGAGCCGGATGGCGCGCAGCACGGTGTCGACATGTTCCGTCGAATTGCGCTTCATCTTGGCGAGGTCGAAGCCTTCGAGGATGCGCAGCGTCAGCAGGAACTGGAAGGCCTCGCAGGGCGGCGGCGGCACATGGATGGTGCGTCCGCGATAGCTGATGGCCACCGGATCGCGCCACGTCGCCTTGGCGGCCATCAAGTCATCCATGACCATACAGCCGCCGAGTTCGGTCAGCCGCTCGAGGATCTTCTTGCCGAGCGCGCCGCCGTAGAGCAGGCCCGGCCCTTCGGTGGCCAGCGCTTCGAGCGTGCGCGCAAGGTCGGGCTGCTTCAGCACGAAGCCCGGCTTCACCGTGCCGGCGCCCGCGGTGTAGACGCGCGACCATTCGGGATGCAGCGCCTTGTATCCCGCGAGTTCGCCCGCCACACCCTGGATCTCCTCGAGGTTGAACTCGATCAGCTGGTAGCCGTCGCGCGCGATGGCGATCGCCGGGGCAAACAGCTCGGGCAGCTTCTTCTTGCCGTGGGTCGTGTTGAGCTCGCACCAGCCGGCGAGGTTACCCGGCGCGCCGACCGCCAGCGCGCCGCGCTGGAGCTGGCTGCGGTTGCTGAGCTTGTCGACGGGAAAGTTCTTCGAGATCGGCCCGACGAAGTCGAGCGTGCGCACGCGCTTTTCCTTGGCGATGTAGCAGGTCGCCACGCCGCGTCCGGCCAGTCCCGACATATAGGGCTCGACGACGTTCAGGGCCGCCGCGGTGGCAACCGCTGCGTCGAAGGCGTTGCCGCCATTGGCCAGGATGCGCGCACCGGCCGCCGCCGCCAGCGGATGGGCCGCCGCGACCATTCCGTGGCGCGATGTGATGGTCGGACGCTTGCCGTGCTGCAACATATGATCTCTCTCCCCCAGGGCGGGCCGGATCGTGCCGTCTCTTTCGCGCCTCGACCAGCGCCAATTGCGCATCAGTGCCCGCACTTGCATAAATGCCGGCATGACAATCAGCCGGCGCAGAGCCTTGACGATTCTTGCCACAACTTCAGTGGCCGCAGCTTCGGCGGGAGCTGCCCCTGCACGCGCCCAGGCCTGGCCTGCGAAGCCGATCACCATTGTCGTGCCCTACGCCGCGGGCAGCGCCACCGACACCTTGACCCGCATCATGGCGGAACGGCTGGCGCCGCGGCTCGGCCAGCCGGTGATCGTCGACAACAAGGGCGGCGGCAACGGATCGATCGCCGGCAACTTCGTCGCCAAGGCCGCACCCGACGGCTACACGCTGATGATGGCGACGGCGGCCACCCATGCCGGCAATCCCAACCTGATGAAGATCGTGCCCTACGATTCGCTGGCGGATTTCGCGCCGGCCGGCTTCTACGGCTTCATCCAGTTCGTCCTGCTGGTGCGGGCCGATTCCGGCATGAACACGCTCGCCGACTTGGTGAAGCGGGCCAAGGCCAAGCCGCCGCTCACATCGGGCGCCGGCACGCCTTCGGCGCGCGTCATCACTGCGACCCTGGCCGAGCGCATCGGCGCCGACATCACCTACATCCCCTATAAGGCGGCACCCCAGGCGCTGGCCGACCTGCTGTCGGGCCAGATCGACATGACTTTTGCCGACGTCGCCATCGCCCTGCCGCAGATCAAGGCGGGCAAGGTGCGCGCGCTGGTGCTGGCCTCCGATTCGCGGTCGCCGCTCATCCCCGACGTGCCGACCTTCCAGCAGGCGGGGCTCGGTCAGTTCGCACTCGATGCCTGGTTCGTGCTGATGGCATCGGCCAGGACACCGCCGGACATCGTGGCCCGAATCGACAAGGCGGTGCAGGAGATCGTGGTCGACCCTGAAGTGGTGGAGCGCCTGCGCGGCATCTCGTTCCAGCCTCGGCGCATGGCGCCGGACGACATCCGCCCCTTCATCAGGTCGGAGATCGAAAAATGGGGTCGGCTGTCGAAGGCCGCCGGCATCGAGAAAGAATAGCCATGACTGACGCGAAACGACTCGAATTCGGCTGGTTCCTGCCGACCGCCGGCGACACCACGGCCTATGGTCTGGCGAGCGCGCAGGTCGCGCCCTCCCTGCCGCTGTTCGACAAGGTCGTGGCGGCCGCCGAAGCGGCGGGCTTCGAATATATGCTGGTGCCGGTGCAGACCGCCTGCTGGGAGGCGTGGATTTCCAGCGCCATGATGGTGGCGCGCTCCAAGTCGATGCGCATGCTGGTGGCGGCCCGTCCGAGCTACATCAACCCCGTGCTGCTCGCCAAGATGATCTCCGCCTTCGACCAGCTCTCCGGCGGCCGCATCTGCATCAACCTGATCGCGGGCCAGAGCGAGGCCGAGAACGCCTCCGAGGGCATCAAGTGGGGCAAGGAAGAGCGCTACGAGATCATGGACGAGGAGGTCTCGATCCTGAAGGCGCTGTGGACGACGCGCGGCCCGGTCAACTTCGACGGCAAGTTCTATCAGTTGAAGGGGGCGCAGATCCGGCCCTATCCGCTGCAGACCCCGCATCCCCGGTTCTATCTCGGCGGCGGCTCGAAACAGGCTTGGGAGATTTCGGCCAAGCATTCCGACGTGCACCTCTTCTGGGGCGACACCTACGAGCGCATCCGCTCGAACATGGCGGAGATCCGCGGCATGGCCGCCCGCCATGGCCGCGAGAAGGCCATCGGCTTCGGCATGCGCCTGCAGGTCGTCTGCCGGCCGACCGAGAAGGAGGCCTGGGACTTCGCGCACGGGCTGATCGAACATGCGAGCGAGGCGCAGAAGGCGTTCGTGAAGGAGCGTTTTGCCACTTCCGAGGCCAACCGCCGCGTGCGTGAGCTGGCGGCGATCGGCGAGACCATCGAGCCGCATCTATGGACCGGCATCACGCAGGTCAGGCCGGGCGCCGGTATCGCCGTGGTCGGCGATCCCGAGCAATGCGCCGACACCTTGCAGAAGTTCATCGACCTCGGCTGCCACTCTTTCTGCCTGTCGGGCTATCTGCACGACGAGGAAGCCGAGCGCTTCGGCACGTGGGTGATGCCGATCCTGCGCGAACGTAATCGCGAGCGCATGCTGGCGGCCTGATGGCCCGCGTCGCGCTGCCCGATGTCGGCGCCCGCCAGCTCGAGGCGGTGCTGGCGCTGGCCGAGTACGGCAGCTTCGTTGCCGCTGCGGCGCGGCTCAGGATTTCCCAGCCGGCGCTGACCCGCATGCTGAAGCGGCTCGAGTTGCAGCTCGGCGTGCGGCTGTTCGAGCGCAGCACGCGCCGGGTCCAGATCACCGCGGCGGGCCGAGAGTTCGCAGCCGTTGCCGAGCGCATGCTGAACGATCTCGGCATCACGGTGCAGAGCGTGCGCGAAGTGGCGCAGGAACGGCGCGGACTCGTCGTGATCTCGTGCGTGATGTCGGTGGCGGTCGGCCGGCTGCCGCGGATGATCGCCGCCTATCGCGGCGACCGGCCGGGCGTCGAAATCCATGTGCGCGAGGGCGTCTATGCGTCGATCCTCGACGATGTGCGCAGCGGCGTCGCCGATTTCGGCATCAGCTATGTCGACGAATTGCCCGATTTCGCGGTCGGCACGGCCCTGGGTCGCGAGACCTTTCATGCCGTCGTGCCGGCCCGCCACAAGCTCGCCGGCCGGCGCAGCGTCGGCCTGGCCGAGCTCGCCGCGCATCCGATCGTCGCCCTGCCGACTGAATCACGCACCCGCCGCACGATCGATGCCGCGGCCGTGACGGCGGGCCTGCAGCTTCACCAGAGGGTGGTCGTGAACCAGATCGCGACCCTGCTGGCTCTGGTGGGCGCCGGTGTCGGCGTTGGCGTGGTGCCCGGAGGCGCCACCCGCGGCCCCCTGGTACGCGGCCTGCGCTTTATTCCGCTGGCTGAGCCGAAGCTGGTGCGCCGCCTTGGCCTGATCACCTTGCGCGAGCGCGAACCCACGCCGGTCGCCTCGGGCTTCATGGCGTTGCTGCGCCGCGATTGGCCCAAATCCGATTGATGTCGTTCGTGCAACAATCTTGTCTATCAGGTTGATCTTGGCATAGCGCTGTCCCGGACTATGCTTGGCTCGGAGGTATTAAGGTGCAACTGGCTTCCAGGATCTACGAAGCGAACGACATCTCCGCCGTCCAGGAGCTGTATCACAGCAGTGGCTGGACCGACGGCCTGCCGATCGTGCCGCCGACGGCCGACGCGGTCCAAGCCTGCCTCGAATGGGCGATGATGCCGCCCGACCAGCTGATCGGCATCGAGCCGGTGCGCGGGCTCGCGATCACCGCCGAGAAGCTCGCGATCAATGCCGTCATGGCGGGCTGCCTGCCGATGCATTTCCCGGTCGTCGTCACCGCCTGGATGGCAATGATGCAGGACGAGTTCCTGATGCACGGCGCCACGGCCAGCACCGGCGGCTGTGCCGTTTTGGTCGTGTTGAACGGTCCGATCCGCCTCGAACTCGGCGCCAACGGCACCTTCAATGCGCTGGGCAACAGCGACCGCGCGACGGCGGTCATCGGCCGCGCGATCCGGCTTTGCCTGATCAACCTGATGGACGTGCGCCCGGGCGTCATCGACCGCTCCACCCTGGGGCATCCCGGCAAGTACAGCTATTGCCTGGCTGAGGACGAGGAGGATTCGTCCTGGCTGCCGCTGCACGCGCAGCGCGGCGTCGAGCGGGCGGCGTCGGCGGTCACCGTGATGGCGGCGGGCGCGCCGCGCCAGCTCATGAACGAATGGACGACCAAGCCCGAGGAGATCCTGGAAACCTTCGCCGCCGAGATGCGCGCCAACCTGCGGCACTACTCCATTCATCCCGGTAACTATGCCCTGATCATTCCCAAGCAGCTGCGCGAACATCTGCAGGCGGCGGGCTGGACCAAGACCGACATCGCCGCCTTCATCCACGAGCGGGCGCGCATCCATCGCCGCGAATGGGCCGAGGTCGGCAAGGGCGCGGTCGTGCGCGACCGTGGCGACAGCGTCTACCCGGCGATGGAATCGCCCGACCAGCTCCTGGTCATCGCGGCGGGCGGACCGGCCGGCGGCTTCGGCGCGGTCATCCCGCCCTGGCTCGGCAACAAGAGCCATGCCGTGACGCTGCCGCTCGGCGTCTGCATCGATTGCGAACCTCCCAAGAAGTAACGAAGAGGCACACCATGACTTTCCGCGTTCTCGACCCGACCGCCGAGAAGGCGCCGCCCGCCGGCAAGCTCGCCCCGCGCCTCGACACGCTCGAGGGCAAGACCGTGGGCTTCATCTCCAACGGCAAGGAAGGCACCAAGGGCTTCTTCAAGCACCTCGACCAGATGCTGCGCGAGGAGTACGGCGTCGCCAAGGTCGTGAGCCGCACCAAGTCCAACTACAGCGCGCCGGCTGACAAGCACATCGTCGACGAGATCAAAAGCTGGGATGCCGTCGTCTCCGGCCTTGGAGATTGAGGCAGCTGTTCATCATGCAGTCTGCATGACTCAGTGACAGCCGAACGCCTGGGGGTTCCTGCCTTCAGCGTGATGACCGCCCGGTTCGTGAGCGCGGCCGAGATGATGAGCCGCGTGCTCGGCATGCCCGACTACGCCTTCGCCAGGATCGGCCATCCGGTCAGCAGCGCCACCGACGAGGGCTTGCGCGCCATGGCCAGGACCGCCATCGAGCAGGGTTCTAAGCTGCTGCTACGGTCCTAGATCGGGTCCTCGGAAGCAACCTTTCGTCGGCTCAGGCGTTGTGCTGACATGAAACCAATTGCCGTCTTGGGCATCCTCCTGATCGCGATCGGTATCGCTGGCCTGCTGATCGCCAACATCTCGTTCACCGAGAAGAAGGTGATCGTCGACGCCGGCCCGCTCAAGATAACGGCCGATCAGCAGCACACCATTCCGATCCCCACCATCGCCGGGATCATCGCCGTCGTCGTCGGCGCCGGCCTGCTGTTTTACGGCCGCAAGGCCCGCAGCTAGGGCAGTTCCAGCCGGACCGCGACGGCGGCACTGGCGATCACCGCCGGGTCGTTGTTGTCGGGATCGGCGACGTCTAGGCCGCCCTTCACCACCTTCACCGTGACGATGCCGTACGGCAGCGATGCCCGCACCTTCTCGGCGTCGACCTTGTCGGGCTGCTGCACGCCGATCGTCACGTCGACGAACATGCCTGTCTTCGAGTTGACCCCAAGCGTGCGGATCATCGCCAGCGAGGAATGATGGAGCGCGTCCTGCACGGCACGGAGCGCTGCCTTGGTGTAGTCGCCACCGTGCAGGTCGTTGCCGGTGCCGAGTTCGAGGATGACGCGTTTGGCGGCCATGATCTTGCTCCCGCTTACAGGTCGAGCCGGACAATGGCGGCCGCCTGGGCGATCACCGTCTTGTCCGTGCCGGCTTCGTTGGCAATTTCGAGGCCGCCCTCGAAGACCTTCACCGTGCCGGTGCCGTGCGGCAGCACTGCCAGCACCTGCTGGGTGTCGACCTGGTCGGGCTTGGGCACCCCGATCAAAACCTCGACCTGCATATCGTCGCTCGACTTGCCGAGCGCCGTGGCGACGGTGAGCGAGTTGTGCCACAGCGCATCCCTGAGCGCGCGGACGGCGGCCTTGGTGTAGTCGCCGCCGCGGATGTCGGTGCCCATGCCGATCTCGAGGGCCACGCGTTTCAATGCCATTGCCGTCTCCCTAGCTCTTGGCCAGCCCCGCCTTGATGAGCAGCGGCTTCACGTCGACATAGTACTTTTCGGCGAAGGCGCGGAACTGGGCGGGGTTCTTGTCCCACGGCACCTGGATGAACTTCGCCAGGTACTCCGTGACCTTGGGCGAGGCCGAGGCTTCCTTGAACGCCTGGTAGATCGACTCGACGATCTCCGGCGGCATGCCCTTGGGTCCGAGAAGGCCGTAGGGGCTCTGGCCCACGACCTTGACGCCGAGTTCGGTCATGGTCGGCACTTCCTTGTAGCGCGGGATGCGCTGCTCGGTGGCGAAGGCCAGGATGCGGCACTTGCCGTCGTCGACGAACGGCGCCCATTGGGCGGCGTCGGCGACGAACTGGATCTCGCCGCCCATCAGCGCCTGCATCCATTCCGCGCCGCCCTTGTAGGGAACGTGGGTGAACCTGGCGCCGGTCGCCTGCTCGATCTCGATCATCATGAGCTGGCCGGTGCCGCCCACGCCCGAGGTGCCGTAGTTGTACTTGTCCGGCTCCTTCTTGCCGGCGGCGATCATGTCCTGGAAGGTCTTCCAGGGCGAGTCGGTGCGCACGACGATGCCCATCGTGTAGCTCGAGAGGCCGGTGATGTAGGTGAAGTCGGCCAGCGGATTCCAGTTGGTCTTCTGATAGTGCGGATAGCGCAGCGTGTTGATGCTCATGACGGCCAGCGTCTGGCCGTCGGGCTTGGCGTTGAGCAGCATGGCAGGTGCCAGCGTGCCGGCGGCACCCGGCTTGATGTCGATGACGATCTGCTGGCCCAGGATCTTGGCCACGACCTCGCCGAGCAGGCGCATATGGACGTCGGTGACGCCGCCCGCCGCGAACGGATTGTAGATCGTGATCGGCTTGTCGGGCTTCCAGCGCGGCTGGCCGTGCGCGACCATGGGGGCCGCCAGCGGCGCGGCCACGGCGGCAGCGCAGCCAAGGGCGGTAAATCGACGACGACGCACGGCAAACGACTTCGACAAAGCTTCCTCCTGGGCGTTTCTTGGAGCGACGCCAGTGTAGGTGAAAGCGCGTCGAGCGCTACTTGTCGAGTGCTACTTCTTCCGCATGGCGTCGTAGCTCCACGGGCCGGGGCCGGCCGCGGCGATGAAGAGGAACACGAAGCAGTAGAGGATGGCCAATTCGCCGCCATTGAGGATCGGATAGAAGCCGCGCGGCGCGTGGGACATGAAGTAGGCCACGGCCATGAAGCCCGACAGGATGAACGCCGTCGTGCGCGTGAACAGGCCCAGGATCAGGAGCAGGCTGCCCACGATCTCGATTGCGCCGGCGGCGCCGATGAGCGACATCGGCTCGAGCTTGGCGAACATCGGCACGACCGGGAACTTGAAGTGCTTGGCGGTGCCGTGCTGCAGGAACAGCAGCCCCGACATGATGCGCAGCACGCTGAGCAGGCGCGGTGACCATGCCGTCGCAAGTGCGTCTAGATTCATCGTGATGACTCCCCCGGAAAATGAACTGGCCTCACTGTGGCGACCGTCCTTCATCGCCGCAAGCGGGCCAACTGGTGACCAGGTTACTTCTCCGGCACCTTGCCGATGCGCTCGACCGCGGTCGCCAGCCGCTTGGCATCGGCGGCGACGAAGGCCGCGAACGCGGGCGCATCGAGATAGGCGATCGGCGTCTCGACCTTGGCCATCGCCGCCTTGAACTCGGGATCCTCGACCGTGCGCCTGACGGTGTCGCGCAATGTCGCCATGACCGGCGCCGGCGTGGCTGCGGGCGCAAAGAGTCCCGACCAGATGTAGAAGGTGGCGTCGTAGCCCAGCTCCTTCATGCTGGGCACGTCGGGCAGCGAGGCCAAACGCTTGTCGCCCCACACCGCGAGCGCCCGCATCTTGCCGCCCTTGATCTGGCCGATCGCCGCCGACGGGCCCGAGGCGAGTGCCGCGATCTGGCCGCCCAGCAATGCCGCCACCGCGGGACCACCGCCCTGGTAGGGAATGTGAAACAGCTTTATGTCGGCGGCGGCGGCGAAGATCTCCATCGCCACATGCAGCGTGCCGTACACGCCGGAAGATCCGTAGTTGATCGTGCCGGGCTTGGCCTTCGCCGCCTCGACGAAATCCTTCAGCGTCTTATAAGGCCCGTCCGCGCTCACCACGAGCACGGTGGGATCGGCGCTGATGAGCGCGATGGGCGCGAACTGGTCGAGCTCGTAGGCCGCGGGCCGGCCCTGCAGGCGGTCGGCCACCGGCAGCACCGAGATCGACGACAGCGCCATCAGGATCGTGTAGCCGTCCGGCGCCGCGCGCGAGGCAAGGGCCGCGCCCACCGAGCCGCCGGCGCCCGCCTTGTTCACCACCACCACCGACTGCTTCAAGAGCTTGCCCATGACATGGGCGGTCGGCCGGCCGGTGATGTCGGCCACGCCGCCGGGCGGAAACGGCACGATCATCTGGATCGGCCGCGACGGATAGGCGTCCTGGGCCGCCGCCGGCCTCGCTTCAATCGAGAGGGCTGGCAGCAGCATGGAGGCGAGGACCGCGCGCCGCTTCATCCTACTTGCCTGGTCCGGCCTTCGCGGCGCCGGGCTTGGTCCCTGGATAGGCCGCGGTGAAGCCGAACAGGTCGACCAGCGCGTTGGGCATCATGATCTTGTCGAGGTCGTCCAGCCCCGCCGTTTTGACGGGCTTCAGCCCCAGCGCCAGCGGCCCCTTGGGCGCCCTCCAGTCGGCGATGAAGGAGGCCACCGCATCGAGCGCCTTCAGCGTCGGCGGTCCCTGGGTGGTGGCGAAGCCCGCGAGCGTGCCTAGGGCGGTATCGACCATGTCCTGCGCCTTGCCACCCTGTTCCTTGGCCATCGCCGGCAGCACCTTGGCGATCAGTCCCGTATCGTCGATCGCCAATGAGGCGGTGCGCAGCTTGCCGTCGTCCATGGCGCTCGACTTGTCGCTGATGCCGTCGATCACCAGCGCCAGCGTGAGCTTGCCCTGGCCGCGCAGGCTCACCTCCAGCGTCTTCAGCGTCAGCACCTTCTCCTTGCCGTCGATGTTGTAGTCGAGCGCGATGTCGACCGGCACTTTCGGCACGCCATAGGGCGCCAGCATCGTGAAAACCTCGTCGTCGCCCGTCATGCCCTCGATCTTGAGCCGGGCGAAGCGCGGCGCCTCGTCGTCCTTGGCGTCCTTCTTCAGCCGGTCGAAGTCGAGCTCGTCGACCGCGATCTTCTCGATCTTGACCGTGCTCTCCTTGTCGCCGGTCGCCGGGTTGGCCGGCACGACGGCCACCACGTCGGTCAGCACGAAGCCCGAGGTGCCGACGGCGGTGCCGGTCTTGTAGGTGAAGCTCTTGAGCTCGAGCTGCGGCTTCAGCTCCTTCTCGAAGCGCTGCAGGCCGTCCTGCGCCCACGCAGCTGTCGCCAGCCAAGCCACCATCAGCGCCGAGCCGAAGCCCGCCCAAATCCCCCGCATCAAAATCCCCCGCATGTTGAGCGCGGACCCTAGCATCGACGCGTTGCAGCGGCGACTCGCGAGAGGGGAGACGGCGGACAGGCATGGGACAGGGGTTCACGTCGCCGGGAGGCTACGGCGACGGCGCCCAAGCAATTGATTTGATGGGCAGATCCCACTCCAGCACGGGGAGGTGTCCGAGACGCCGGGTGATTCGTTTCATGTCGCGGCGGCGGGCATGTTCCGCCGCGATTTGGTCGAACGCCGCCTTGAATTCGGCGTTCACGTGCCGCCACATATAGATCGTGCCGCGCGGCAGGTCGGCACGCGCCGCCGCCCGCGTCGCCGACGGGGTCATCAGATACTTTTCGAGGAAGCGGGCCTGCCGGGCGACCGTCTTGGGCCGCTGCCTGGGCTGATGCTCGGACTGATCCTG
>JAUXST010000734.1 GCA_030679805.1 Reyranella sp.
CTTCAATGTCCTGAACCACTGGCCGACCTCCTCGACGCCCGGCGCGGCGGGCACGAAGTTGTGCAACAGGAGATCGTCCAGGTAGGAGACGCCCAGTTCGGCCAGGCTGGTTTGCAGGCTGCCGGCCAGCACGTCGAGATCGTAGGTCCGTGTCGGCTGGAAGCCCTCGGCGCCGGCCGCCCGCGCCACCTGCGCCTTGAGGCCGGGCGCGAAGGCCAGGACCCAGCGCGCGGCGGATTTCGCTGCGCTGAGGAGAGGCGAGGGCCGGACCGGGACGATGCCGCACTTGGAGACGACGCGGATCTCCGCGCGCGCATGGCCGCGCAGGAAGTCGCCCACGACGCTCTCCGCCTCGCCCCAGCCGTAGGATCGCGCGGTGTCGAAATGCCGGATGCCCGCCACATGCGCCCGCTCGAGCGCCTCCGCGCCGCGGCGGCGCGAGATGCGGCCCATGATGGCGGCCGTACCGAAGCCCAGAGCCGGGATCATCGCGGCGTCTCTATTGATAGCGGAACTGGAGCATGAGCCGGTCGGCGGACACCGGTGCCAGGGCCTTGTGATAGCACGAGGTGTCTTCCAGGAAGCCGGCGCCGGCAGGCCCCTCGATCACGCGTTCGGCCTCGGGTCCGTAGGTCTCCTGCACCTCGGCATCGCTGAGACGCGCGCTGCCCAGCAGGTGGCGCAGGCGCTTGCGCCGGCCGCTGCCGGCGACCAGCGCGTGCGCGCCGTTCATGGCGTCGGTGTCGAGGAGATAGAAATTGACGTAGAGGAAATTGAATCCGTTGACGTCGAAGTGATAGTCGATCGTCTGCGAGGCGGCCCGCCGCTCGTCGTCGGAGAGATGGTTGGCCAGACTCCAGAAAAACCAGCACGACACCTCGGTCGGCCGGTAGCCCAGGAACAGCGACGCCGCGTCAAGGAGGATCTTGTCGCCGGCGAGGGCGCGTATCATCGGAAGCCTGGCTGCGTTCCGGATCGTCGCCAGGGCGAGGTTGCCGCGGCGCTCAGGCGACTGCGACAGGGCCTCGTAGGTGCCGACGTCGTCCTCGTTGTAGTGAAGGGGCAGTGTTCGCGCGCAGTGCTGGAGTTCGGCGATCGCCGCTTGGTCGAGGCTCAGTCCCAGCGAATAGGACTGCCGGCGCATCTCCGCGACCTGCTCGGCCGCCGTCCTGGTGGAAAGGACATGGCCCGAGGCGGCGACGTCGATGGTTGCTTCGGCGGGATGGTAGAGGTCGGCGATCCTGAGCGGCGCAGCGCCGGAAACGGCGTCCTTCAGCCGATGCAGGCCGGAGTAGGCATCGCGGACGGTGGCGAAGCGGCCCAGCAGATAGCTGGGGCGATGACGCAAAATGAAAGCTATCCGCCGCATCCTGGAGACTGGCGGAGAGGCAAGGCCGAACATGTTTCATACTACTCCTGCGTCCGCGCGAGCGGAACACACTTCGTGTTCCGGAGAATGATGCAGATCAAGTGTCGCCGCGTTCAACGTGCCATAGTTGATTTTTCGAAGAGATCGCCTGAAAGCCAAATGCTGCGCCTCAAGAAATTGGGTATCGATACCTGCCATGAGACGGTCGCTTTTCTCGCGCGCCGCTGCCCGCTCTATCGGGCCGAGGAATTCGTGGCGCTGGCGCGCATCGAGATCTCGGGCGGCGGCCGGCGGATCGTGGCCACTCTGAACATCGTCGACGACGAGTCGATCTTGGCACCGGACGAACTGGGGCTGTCGCTGCTCGCCCATCGCCATCTGGGGCTGCCCGACGGCACGCCGGTCGAGATCGCACAGGCCGCGCCGCCGCCCAGCCTCGACCATGTGCGGACCAAGATCGACGGCGGCGTGCTGTCGCCCGAGGCCTATATGGCGATCACCCAGGATCTTGCGGCCCACCGCTACTCCAAGATGGAAATCGCGGCCTTCCTGATCGCCAGCGCGCGTTTCACCACCGCGCCCGAGGTGCTGTCGCTGACGCGGGCGATGGCCTCGGTGGGGGGTAAGCTCGCCTGGAACGGCGACATGATCGTCGACAAGCACTGCATCGGCGGCATTCCCGGCAACCGCACGTCGATGATCGTGGTGCCGATCGTGGCCGCGCACGGGCTCAAGATTCCCAAGACCTCGTCGCGCGCCATCACGTCGCCGGCGGGCACGGCGGACACGATGGAGGTTCTGGCCCGCGTCGATGTTGGACCCGACGAGATGCGCGAGATCGTCGCCGCCGAGAAGGGCTGCCTGGTGTGGGGCGGCCACGCCAACCTCTCGCCGGCCGACGACGTGCTGATTTCCGTCGAGCGGCCGCTGGCGATCGACACGCCCGAGCAGATGGTGGCGTCGATCCTGTCGAAGAAGCTGGCGGCCGGCGTCACGCACCTCGTGATCGACCTGCCGGTCGGCCCGACCGCCAAGCTGCGCAGCCGCGAATCCTTCGTGCGCCTGCGCAAGCTGTTCGAGTACATCGCCGACGAGGTCGGGCTGAACGCCATCGTCGTCGGTACCGACGGCAGCCAGCCGGTCGGGCGCGGCATCGGCCCTTGGCTGGAAGCGCGCGACGCGATGAAGGTTCTCGAGCGCGACCCGGCGGCGCCGCGCGACCTCGAGGAGCGCGCGCTGCTGCTGGCGGGTCACGTGCTGGAGTTCGATCCGGCGCTGCGCGGCGGCCGCGGCATCGTGCGGGCGCGCGAACTGCTGGAGAGCGGGGCGGCCGCGAAGAAGATGCGGCAGCTCATGGCGGCTCAGGGGCCACCGCCCGAAGTCTCGACGCTGGGCGCCTTGCGGCACGATGTCGTGGCGCCGCGCGACGGTGTCGTGGAGGCGGTGGACTGTCTCAGGCTGGCGCGGGTCGCGCGGCTGGCCGGCGCGCCCATCGACAAGGGAGCCGGCGTCGACTTCTTCAAGAAGATCGGCGACCCGGTAGAGAAGGGAGAGCCGCTCTACCGCATCCATGCCGCGTTCGAGGCCGACTTCCGATTTTCCCTGAAGTTCGCGTCCGCGGGCGACGGCGTCACCATCGCAGGTTCGACATGACGATATCGCTGCACGTTCACGGCGCGGCGAGGACGGTTACGGGCGCATGCTTCCGCCTGGTCACGCCGCATGGTGAAGTGCTGATCGACTGCGGCATGTTCCAGGGGCCGAAATCGTTGCGCGCCCTCAACTACCGGCCGTTCCCCTTCGAGGCCGCCCGCATCGGCGCCGTTCTGCTGACGCACGCCCACATCGACCATACCGGTCTCTTTCCCAAGCTCGTGCTCGCCGGCTTTCAGGGCCGCGCGTGGACGACGCCGGCGACGCGTGACCTGTTGCATTGGCTGCTGCCCGACGCCGGCGCCATCCAGGAAAACGACGTCGAGCGGCTGAACCGGCGCAACGCGCGCCGTGCCGAAGCCGAGGTGGCGGCGATCTACACCAAGGCCGACGCCGAAGCCTCGCTCGAACTCCTTCATCCGACTTCCTACGACCGCTGGTTCAAGCCGATCCTCGGCGTGCGCGCCCGGATGCGCAATGCCGGCCACATCCTGGGCAGCGCCTTCGTCGAACTGGAGGTCGATGCCGACCCGGCACCGATCCGGCTGGTCTTCTCGGGCGACGTCGGTCCGCTGGAAAAGGCACTGCAGCCTGATCCCACGCCACCGGCGCCGTCGGACATCGCCGTGATCGAGTCGACCTACGGCGACAGGGTTCGCGAGCGGTTCACCGAAGCCGAGCGCCGTGCCGTCCTCGGCCGTGAACTTGCCGACGGACTCAAGGCTGGCGGCAATGTCATCGTGCCGGTGTTCGCGGTCGAACGAACCCAGGAAATCCTCGATGACATCGCAGCGCTGAAGCGCGCGGGCGAGTTCGCCTCGGTTCCTGTCTTCCTCGATTCGCCGCTGGCGGGGCGCACGACCGAGGTGTTCCTTCGCCACCGCGCCGCGCTGGAACGGTCGGAGGACGGCCATCTCTTCACCACCGGCGACTTCCGCCTCACCGAGACGGTTGAGCAGAGCAAGGCCATCGGCCGATTGCACGGCGGCGCGGTGATCCTGGCGGGCTCGGGCATGTGCGACGCCGGGCGGGTCAAGCATCACCTGAAGGATCATCTCTGGCGTCACGACGCGACCGTCCTGTTCGTCGGCTACCAGGCCCCGGGCACGCTCGGCGCCCTGATCCGCAGCGGCGTGAGGCAGGTCCGCATCCACGGCGAGGAAGTCAGGATCAAGGCGAGGATCCGCGCCATCGACTCCTACTCGGGTCACGCCGACCGGGATGAGCTGGTGAACTGGGTGCGGCCGATCCTTGCCGGTCTCGGGACGGCGGTACTGGCGCACGGCGAACCTGACTCGATCGCCGGTCTTGCCGGCGCGCTGTCGAAGGCGGGATTGCCGCAGGAACGCGTCGCCGTACCGTTCCTCGATCAGGCGTTCGATCTCATCTACCGTGACGGGCGTTGGACTGCCGTGGCGACATCGGCTGGAGGCCAGGCGCCACGCCTGCCGCCGGAGGAAGCGAGCGCACGCCGCGACTGGCACAACGACTACGCCCAAATCCTGCTCGACCTGCGCGCCGCCCTGCAGCAGGCGCCGGATGACGGCAGCCGCCGCCGCCTGCTGCAGGAAATGCGCCGCGTGCTTGGCACGATGAGCCAATGAACGCCGATCGCCACTCTTGACGGACCGGCAGGCGCGCGCTCCAGTCCGTCGCCTGTGCAGCCCGGGGGAGAGACGATGATGACGACGACAGCAGGTCGCGGATGCCGCAACGCGATCATGGCCGGTGCCCTGGCCGTCCTGGCGGCGGCGTGCGCGCCCGCCGTTCCCGACGAGAACCTCTTCACGCTCAGCTGGGGCAAGCTCGGCATGGGCTACGAGTCGTTCGTCAACAACCGCAACGATTGCGTCATGGCTGCCAGCGTCATCAGCGAGAATGCTGCCGGACGCGAGCGCGCGATGCCGGCAGTGAGCGCCAGCCGCTTCAAGGCGTGCATGCGCGCGCGCGGCTGGGAGGCCGTCGCGGGCGGCTACAGCGCGCCGCTCGGCTACGACGTCCGGGTCGTACAGTGACGGGGATGCCTCAACCAGGGGAGGAGTCACCATGAGCAAATCGATCCTGATGATCCGGCATGCGGTCAAGGGCTACGGAAAGTGGCGGCCTGCCTTCGATGCGGACGTCGAGCGGCAGACGGCGGCAACGGCATCGTCATCGAATGGGATGTGAGGGGCAGGCCCGCGATTTCCTGGCATCGCCGGGCCTGGCGGATAAGATGAAGCAGTCGGGCGTCGTCGATGGCGCCGACGTCTTCTCATCGCGAGGCCGTAGCGCCTCGACCTGCCGCTAGGCGTCCCGCCGGCCCATGCGCGCCAGCGCCTTGGCGACGGCTTCAGCCTGACGGTCGGAGATGTGGCCGTTCGCCTTGTACTCCCGGCAGACGTTCCGGAGGAACGGACTTTGCGCGGCATGGGCCTCGGCCCGCTTCATCAACGCGTCGTGGATATGGCCGGGCCCCTGGCCCGGTCTTGCGGACCAGGCCCGGTAGAGCTTGATCGCAACGGCGACGGTGATGGCGGCGACCGTGGCGATCACGATCTGCGTCAGGACAGTCGGATCGCCCATCATCGGCTTACCGCGTCGGAAGTGTCGCATTCGAAATTGAGTCTCATCCGTCGTCTTTCCTCACTCACAGGCGAACATGATACTTTAACCGCCGATGCCGCTGGAGAGTGACCTCTATGCGCCGGTCAAGGCGCTGCTGGAAGGACAAGGTTATGTCGTGAAGGGCGAGGTGCGCGGCTGCGATGTCGTGGCGGTGCGCGGCGCCGAGCCGCCGGTCGTGGTCGAACTGAAGCGCGCCTTCGGGATTGGCCTCGTCTTGCAGGGCGTCGATCGTCTCGCGCTGACCGATCTCGTCTATCTTGCCGTCGGCGCCTGGCCCAAGCAGATGAAGGGCGTGAAGAAGCTCTGCCGCCGCCTCGGCCTCGGCCTGATGGTCGTGGTGGCCGAGCGCTGCGACGTGGTGCTCGATCCGATGCCCTACCTGCCGCGCAAGAACAAGCGCAAGGC
>JAUXST010000405.1 GCA_030679805.1 Reyranella sp.
GTGGCGGTTGAGCGCCACCGAAACCGGCGCGGTATTGTCGGCAATCTCGCGCGCCAGCGCATAGGCCGCCGGCAGCAGCGCCTCGGGCTTGTGGACCGAGCGCACGAGACGGCCGGCCAAGGCTTCCTCGGCCGGGAAGACGCGGCCGGTCATCACCCATTCCAGCGCCTGCTGCGGGCCCACCAGGCGCGGCAGGAACCAGCTCGAGCAGGCCTCCATGACGATGGCGCGGCGGGTGAAGACGAAGCCATAGCGCGCCGCCTCGGAGGCGAGGCGGATGTCCATCGCGAGCTGCATGGTAATGCCGACGCCGACCGCCGGGCCGTTGCAGGCCGCGATCGTGGGCTTTAGCGATTCGTAGGCGCGGAGCGTGAAGAGCCCGCCACCGTCGCGGTGGCCGTCGAGGCCGGGATCGACCGGCCCGCGATTCTCGGCGTTGAAGGTGTTGGCGCCGCCCGACAGGTCGGCGCCGGCGCAGAAGCCGCGGCCGGCGCCGGTGAAGACCACCGCCCGCACGTCGTCGTCGCGGTCAGCGCGATCCATCGCATCGAGCAGCTCCGACAGCATCCTGCCGGTAAAGGCGTTGAGCTTGTCGGGCCGGTTCAACGTGATCGTGAGGATGCCGTCCTTGGTCTCGTACTTGATCTGCTCGTAGTTCACGCTGCGACCCTCACGGCTGGTTGATGAGAACGACGCCGCCCATGATCAGCGCGAGGCCGCCGATCTGCTTCAAGCCAAACGGCTCGCCGAACACGAAATGCCCGAGGATCGCCACCAGGGCGTAGGACACCGACACGCTGGGAAAGGCCACCGACACCGGAATCTTGCGCAGCGCCAGGATGTAGAGAAAGGCCGCCGACCCGTAGAGCGCCAGGCCGCACAACGTCGAAGGTCGCATGAGCTGGCCGATGAAGTCCGGGGCATCGGCGCCGGCCTTCAGGAGGATCTGCCCGCCGATGCCGGCCAGAATGCCGATCCCAAGGGCCACGTAGTAGATGGTCATCGTTCAGGACTCCGATCCGGAATGCTCGCGGTGGGGCTGCCCCGCCGCGCGTGTGTCGGCCCGGGGCCGCTCGACGTCCAGCCCGTCCCCGGCGCGGCGGAAAACCTCGCGCACGAGATACTGCGGCTTGCGGTTCACCGACAGGAACATGCGGCCGAGATACTCGCCGATCAGCCCGAGCAGCACGAGCTGCACACCGGCCAGGACCAGCACGGCGACCATCAGCGAAGCCCAGCCTTGCGGTGGTTGGTCGGAGATGATCGCCTCGACGGTGGTGATGACCGCCGCAATCGCCCCCAAGGCGCCGAACCCCAGCCCGAACAGGGTGGCGAGCCTGAGCGGCATCACCGAAAAATTGAGGAACATCGCCAGCCACAGCCGGATCAGCCGGCGCATCGTGTAGTTGGACTGCCCCTCGTTGCGCGGCAGGTGATGGACCTGCAAGCGGCCGACGTTCTGCGTGACTTGAAACACGAGGCCGTCGACATAGGGAAAGGGTCCCTCGTAACTCGCCACGATGCGCTCGCGCACGAAGGCCGAGAGGCAGCGGAAGCTCGAGAGATAGAGGCCGGGCGGTTTGTCGAGCAGCCGGTCGGCGCACCAGTTGGTGAAGCGGCTTCCCCAGTTGCGCCAGGGAGCATGCTTCTTCTCGGCGTAGTAGGTGTAGACGGCGTCGTAGCCGCCGTCGCGCGCGTGCTCGAACAGGCGGCGGACCTCAGCCGGCGGGTTCTGCAGATCGTCGTCCATGGTGATGGCGAAGGCGCCACGGGCGCGGGCGAGGCCCGCCATCACGGCGTTGTGCTCGCCAAAATTACGACTGAGACTGAGGAGCGTGATCGGCGCGCCCGGCAAGGCAACCAGCTCCTTGCAGACGTCGAGGCTGTTGTCCGGGCTGCCGTCGACCACCAGGACGATCTCGAGACCGCCGTCGATCTCCAGCGCCCGCAAGGCAGCGACCAGTTCGCCGACCGTCGCGGCGCCGAGATAGACCGGAACGACGACAGACAAGGCTGGCGCGGCGATATCACTCATCGCCCGCCGCCGAGGCGACCGCGCCCGTGCAGGCAGGTTCGAAAAGACGACGGCGCAGCGTCGGGGGGAGTAGCGTCAGGGGAGGCAAAGGAGTGTTCCGTTGGCTGGATCAGGGGGCGCAGAGCCCGTTGTCCCTGGGGAAGGCGTGAGGCTGGCTGCAGGTGCTGCGGCGGGCATTGTGCACGCATCTATCCTGTATCGACAACTGCCGGCCGCCAGCCCGTTCCACACCCGGTCTCCTACTCCAAGCCTCGTCTTCCTGCCTGCTTATGATATCTTCCCCCCCGCCTTGCCAACAGCCCCGATCAAACCTCCAACGATTTCACCGCGCGTCGAGCGGCTACTGCTGGTGCCGTTGTTCGCGCTGCCGGTCCTCTGGTTGGCTGGCTATTTCTTTCCCCCGATCAACCATGACGTGGCGGCGATCCTCGATGTCTCGGCGCGCTGGGTCGGCGGGGAAAAGCTCTACGTCGAGGTGGTCGACGAAAACCTGCCGCTCACCTTCGTCGTCCACGCCCTGCCGGTGCTGACCGCCAAGCTGCTGCCGGGCAGCGTGGCGTTCTGGTTCACGGCCTGGGTCGTGGCCGGCATCTTCGCGTCCTTCGTGGCCTGCCGGCGGCTGGTCCGGCTCGTTCCGTCGGCCGACCACGCCCTCACCGAGGCACTGCTGCCGCCGGTCCTGCTGTTTCTGTTCTCGGTCCTGCCCAACGAGCACTTCGGCCAGCGCGAGCACATCATGTTCGTGGCCTGCGCGCCCTACCTGATCGCCTCGATGGCCCGCGCCGAATGGGTGATCTTGACCCGCGGCGCCGCCATCGCAATCGGACTTGTGGCCGGCGTGGCGTTGGCGATGAAGCCGCACTACCTCGCCATTCCGGCCGCGGTCGAACTCTACCTGCTGTTCCGCCGGGGCTGGCGCGCGACGCTCACCGACCTCATCCCCTGGTCGATCGGCCTGGCGGCGGTAGCTCACCTGATATCGATGTATACGGTCTTTTCTGACTTCGGCCTGGTCATCATGCCACTCGCCGTCGAGGCCTATGCCCCGATCGGTGATGCAAGCTGGCGCGACGTGCTGACCAGCAACATCCTCGGCCCGACGCTGATCGCGCTACTGATCTTCGGCATCATCGCCACCATTTTCACTAAGACCATTTCTGCCCGCGTCCTTGTCGTGTTCGGCATCGGCGCGGCGCTCTCGGCCATCGCCCAGGCGAAGGGCTGGCCCTATCACGTGCTGCCCGCCCTCTCCGCCGCGATCATGCTGGCCGCGCTCACCGTCTCACAGACTGTCGACCGCTACCTGCCGATCAGCCGCAGCGGACATCACCTGCCGGTGGCGGTGATCTCGGCCACCCTGATGGTGCTGCTCTATTTTCAGGCCGCACTCTACACGCCGCCCTTCTACAAGCAGCGCCAGTTCGACGATTCGATCGGCGGACGGCTGCAGCATGTGCTCGAGCAGAACGCCCCCAACCGCACGTTTCTCGTGCTGTCGCCGGGCATCTATCCGATCTGGCCGATGGTCAACTATCTCGGGGGCCGCATGACCATGCGGTTCCTGAGTCTGTGGATACTGCAGGGCGTCTATGCGACCTGCGACGACTTTCCGGCGCTCTACAATCCACCCGACACGATGGGCGACGCCGAGAAGTACGTCTTCGACGCGGTCAGCGACGACTTCGCCCGTGAGCAGCCCGACCTGCTGCTGGTCGACCGCATCGCCGGCGTCCCTCGCTGCCAAGGCAAGGAATTCGACTACCTCGAATACTTCCTGCAGAACCGCACCTTCGCCGACACTTTCGAAGGCTACGAGCACCTCATGGATTTCGACCGCTACCGGATCTACCGGCGGAAGAAGAAATAGCGGCCGCTCACTCTCCCCACTTGCCCATCGCCCGGGCGCGCAGCGCCTCGGGAATCTTGTCGACATCCGGCACCTTGAACACCCCGGACGCCACCAGGACGATCTCGCCGCCGCAGACGAGGTCGCAACTGGCGAAGCAGAAATTGAGCGTGCGTCGCGCGATGCGGGCCGACCCTTCCAGCCACTGCCCGAGCCTGGCGCCTCGCACGAACTCGGTGCCGAGCGAGACCGTGGGATGGGGCCAGCGGATCCCGGTGGCGTGACCGGAGCCCGCGCCCATCACCATGTCGGCCACGGTGACCAGCAAACCGCCATGCGCCCAGCCCATCGGGTTGCCGTGGCGCTTTTCCAGCGGCAGGCCGACCCGGAGCCTTTCACCCTCGACCTTGAACCAGAGCGGCCCGATCAGGCCGACGAAATCGTCGCTGACGTCGAGCGGGCGAAAGCCACCGGGGATGAGCGTGGGAACGAGCGCATCGGTCATGTCGGCAATCCATCGTGGGAGGCAGCGAGACGATCGAGCATACCGCGCACCTCAGGGGCGAACGGCGTGCTGCGGTGGGTTTCCTCGTTCAGCGACACCATGATGACGCGCTGGACAGCGGTGCAGTTGCCATCGCCGTCGAACAGGCCCTGGCCGATGACGCACTTGCGCTCGTGCGCCTCGATCAGCCGCGCACAGGCGGTCGCACTGCCGGGGTAAAACATCTGGCGCTTGAAGTCGGCTTCGATGCGGCCGATGACCAGGCGAAAGCGCGGCAGCCCGGAGCGCACTATTCCACGGAGGTAGGAGACGCGCGCATTTTCCAGGAGTTCGATGAACGCGCCATTGTTGACGTGGCCGTTGGCATCGACGTCGGCGAACCGGAGATTTTCGGAGGTCGAGAAACCGTAGATGCCGCGATCGGCAAGATCGAACGCCATGAAGACTAACGCTCCGCGAATTCCAGGGTCAGATGGGCGGCCTCCACAGGCGGCACGATCAGCCGGCCGGCGTCGGGCTTCAGCACGACAACGCCGTTCTTCTCCAAGAGGGCCTCGCAGGCGGCGAGGCTGTCGACGCGCACCTGTAGCAGCGCCGGATGGTCGCCCGGCCGCACCGGCACGACGCCAGGATAGCGCGCCGCGTAATCCCGGCGGGTGAGGTAGCGGATCGGCTGCGTGCCGGTGTTCACCACCAGTCCCTCGCCGTCGCGCCGGACCGAGCCCGCGCCGAAATACTTCTCGAGTTCGGTCATCCATTTTGCCGGCTGCTCGGCGATCACGGTGACGCCCAGGATGCCGCGCGCGCCGTTGGGATGCTTCGCCCATTCGCCGCGATAGACGAACTCGGGCGTCAGATGCTCGCAGACGAAGAAGCCCACCACCGGCATGTGCGTCTTGGGAATGCGCACGGTGCGAAACTTGGCGTGCTCGGTCTTGCCCGCGACCTCGACCGCGCGGTCGAAGAAGAGCGGCGCGTCGGGCTGCAGGCCCGCCTGCTTGAAGGCATCGAAGGCAAGGTCGGCGCCGTCGGTGGCCAGCGCCACGTTGGCGAGACCGCCGCCGTCCTTCAGCCATTCGCGGCGCTCGGCATTGAATTCCGTGTCCTCGACGATGCCCAGGATCTCGAAATAGTCCTTGTCGAAGATCATCAGGTGGTTGGCCGTCCCCAGCTTCCTGTGAAAGCCACGCGGCTGGACCTGGAAGCCGAGCCGCTTATAGGCCGCCTCGGCGGCGTCGATGCCGTCGACCATGACCACGACATGATCGAGCCCCTTCACCGCGCGTTTCATGCCGGCTTCCTCCGCACCATGTTGATCCCCTTCACCGTCACCACCAGCTCGCCCTTCTGGTTGGTGGCGCCCCAATGTTCGTGGATGACGCCGAGATCCGGCCGGCTCTTGGACGGTATCTTCGAGGCGCATTCGATCCAGGCGATGAGCGTGTCGCCCGGCCGTACCGGCTTCAGCCAGCGGATCTCGTCGAGACCCGGGGAACCCAGCGCGGTGCGCGTGTCGATGTAATTGTCGACGAACAGCCGCATCAGCTTGGAGGTGACGTGCCAGCCCGAGGCGATCAGGCCGCCGAACATCGAGGCGCGGGCCGCCTCGGCATCGACATGGAAGCTTTGCGGATCGAACTGACGGGCGAAATCGACGATCTCCTGCTCGGTGAAGCTGGTCGAGCCCAAAGGGTACTTCTTGCCAGGTTCGTAGTCTTCCCAGTAGCGCGGGGCGTCGGATTGCATGGGATTGGTCTTCGCAGACGCGAGGATCGGATTCAAGGCGTTCGGGAGCGCACTATTTGCCGAGACGCCAGCCGAGCATATCGAGGCGATCGTTGCCGAAATAGACTTCGCCCTCATACACGAAGCTGGGTACGCCGAAGATGCCTGCTTCATAAGCGCGCCGCGTCTCGGCAGCCAAGGCGTCCCGCGCCGGCGTCGAGAATGCGTCGGCCAGTACGTCGCGGGCGTCGGTCGACGCCAGACACTCGGCGAGCACGGCACGATCCGCGATGTCGCGTTGCCCGCTCCACAGTGCCTCGAAGATGGCATGGCGATAGTCGTCGTGCCGCGTCCCCGCCTGATAGAGCAGGAGAGCCGCACAAAGAGCGGGGACGGAATTGGGCCGAGCCGGCTGAGGCGGGCGCAGCGGCGCTCCGTAGAACGCCGCACACCGGCGAACGTCCGCGATCAGATGGCGACGCTTGGGCGCGCTCAGCGGATCGTCGTAAGGGGCCCAGACATCGCGGCCCGCTTGCAGATTCAACAGGATATCGATCGAGACGGGCCGCCATCTCCATTCGACCGGAACGGGCGGGACGAACGATTTTCGCCGCAGCCGATCGTTGGCGAAGTACGCATAAGGTGAGCGGAAGTCGTAATAGACATCGACCTCGAGGGACATTCCGATCTCCGGATTTGATCTAGTCGGCGATCGCCGCGCCGAAGCGCTTGGCGATCTCCTCGAGCATGACTTCGGAGGCGCCGCCGCCGATCGCCTGCACGCGGGCGTCGCGCGACATGCGCTCGACCGCCGTCTCGCGCACGAAGCCGGCACCGCCGTGGAACTGGACGCAGTCGTAGAGCACCTGGTTCACAAGGTCGCCGGCCAGCGCCTTCACCATCGAGACCTGGGCCACGCAGTCGCCTCCCTGGGCGTCGAGCCAGGCAGTGTGGTGGACGAGCTGGCGCGCCGCCTCGACCTCGGCCAGCCGCTTCGACAGCCGCTGGCGGATCGTCTGCTTGTCCCACAGCGGCGCGCCGAACGCCGTGCGCTGGTTCACATAGTCGAAGGTAAGCCGCAGCGCCTCGCGTGCCTCCGCCATCGCCATGGCGCCGATCACCAGCCGCTCGGTCTGGAAGTTGGCCATGATCGAATAGAAGCCGCGGTTCTCCTCGCCCAGCACGTTCTCGGCCGGCACGAGGCAATCCTCGAAGACGAGTTCGGCGGTGTCCGACGAACGCCAGCCGGTCTTGTCGAGGGCGCGACCGACGCGGAAGCCGGGCGTGCCCTTCTCGACGATGAACATAGTGATGGCGCGGCTGCCCTTGGCCTCGGGGTCGGTGCGGGCCGCGATGAAGTAGAGATCGCCATACACGCCGTTGGTGATGAACATCTTGGCGCCGTTCAGGACATAGGAATTACCGTCGCGCACCGCGCGGGTGCGGATGCCGGCGACGTCGGAGCCGGCACCGGGCTCGGTGACGCCCACGGCCGTGATGATCGTTCCGGCCATGATGCCGGGCAGGTACTTCTCGAGCTGGCGCTTGCTGCCGAAGCGCACGAGGTGCGGGCTCGCCATGTCGGTATGGACCAGCACGGTGATGGCGAAGCCGCCGTGGGTAGAGCGGCCCACTTCCTCGGCCAGCACCACCGAGGCGCGGGCGTCGAGGCCGGCGCCTCCCAGCGCCTCGGGCACGCGCAGCGAAAAGAAGCCGAGTTCGCCCATCTCGCGCAGCACCTCGCGCGGCACGAAGCCCGCCTCCTCCCATTTCGGGCCGTGGGGACGCACCCGCTCGTCGACGAAGCGGCGGAGCTGAGCGCGGATGAGGTCGTGGTCTTCGGAGAAGATGGGGTGTGCCATGGCGGCCGGATGCTACACTCGGCTCCCATGTCGCGCGACAAACGCCTGCAAGACCGTTCGATCTATCCGCACTGGTGCACCGACACGGTGCGCTTCTCCGACCAGGATGCGGCCGGCCACGTCAACAACGTGGCGCTCTGCGCCTATCTCGAGACCGCCCGACTGACATTCATCAGGGACGTCGGAATGATGAATGGCGGAATGATGGCCCGTGGCGAGGACGGCGTGCGCGGCATCTCCGCCGGCATGAACGTGAGCTTCCTGGCCGAGTCCCATTGGCCGGGCCAGGTCGAACTCGGCACCGGGGTCATCAACATCGGCACCAGCTCGATCACCGTCGGATCGGCGGCCTTCAAGGACGGCACCTGCATCGTCGCAGCCGAAATGACGGTGGTCCGGCTGAAAGGGAAAACGCCCCATCCGATCGGCCCGGAGCTGCGGGCGGCCCTGGAAAAATACCGTTTGAAGGGCTTTTAGGCCGCTTGACCCGGTCGGGGTGGATCCCTATCTTTGCAGCTGCGAGTAAGTCGCAACTGCACGGAAACGGTCGCCACGTCCATGTATCTCTGCATCTGTCGGGCTATTCGGGAACGCGATGTCGACGCCGCTGTCCGGGCGGGCGCGCGTAAGCCGGCCGATGTCTTCCGCGCCTGCGGCAAGCGCCCCCAATGCGGCACCTGCGCCTGCGACATGCGCGAGCGCATCGGCCAGACCGTCCGTGAAGAGGCCAGCCAGCCCTCGTTGATGGCGGCCGATTAGCTTGAGGCTTCGCCCTCGCCGATCTGGCTCTGCAGGTAGTTCTGAACGCCGACCTTCTCCAGCAGACCGATCTCCGTTTCGAGGAAATCGATGTGTTCCTCGGCATCCTCGAGGATGTCGACGGCGATCTCGCGGCTGACGTAGTCCTTCGCCGTCTCGCAATGTGTCACGGCTGACACCAGCGCAGTGCGCGCCGCGGTCTCCAGCTTGAGGTCGGCGGCGAGACATTCGGGAACCGTCTCGCCGATCCCGATCTTGCCGAGGTCCTGGAGGTTGGGCAGCCCGTCCAGGATCAGGATGCGCTTGATCAGCTTGTCGGCGTGCTTCATCTCGCCGATCGATTCCTCGTAGATCTTCTTGCCCAGCCGCTCGAAGCCCCAGTGGTTCATCATCCGGGCGTGCAGGAAGTACTGGTTGATGGCTGTCAGCTCGTTCTTCAGGAGCTTGTTCAGCTCGGCGATGATCTGCGGATTGCCCTTCACGGTGCACCTCCTGGCTGATGGATATCGCCTAGAGATACCCGCTGACGCGCCTGACGCAACAGCATAGTACGCAACTAAGAACCGTTCGCTCGGAAAGACGTGCAGAACCCGCAAGATCGCACGGGATTGTCGAAATCGTACCCTGTGAAAATGCGACGCAACAAAAACCTTACGCGCACGTTGCATAGTGTCGGCGAGCGTCAACACCAGGAGTACCCGTCATGCCGTTGGACAAAGCCAAAGCCCCCTTCTCCCTTCCCAAGCTGCCCTACGCCGAGGACGCCTTGGCGCCGGTGATTTCGGCCAACACCATTTCCTTCCACTACGGCAAGCACCATGCGACCTACGTCAAAGTGCTGAACGAGCTGATCGCCGGCACGCCCTACGAGGGCCTGTCGCTGGAGGAGATCGTCGTGCGCGCCGCCGGCGACAAGGACGCAACGGCCAGGAAGATCTTCAACAACGCCGCCCAGGCGTGGAACCACGAGTTCTACTGGCACAGCATGACTCCAAAGGGTGGCGCGCCCGCCGGCAAGATCGAGGAGGCGCTGGAGAAGAGCTTCGGCGGTCTCGACGCCTTCAAGAAGGCATTTGGTCTGGCCGCGGTCGGCCAGTTCGGCAGCGGCTGGGCCTGGCTGGTCAAGACCAAGGACGGCGCGCTCAAGATCGAGACGACGTCGAACGCCGACACACCGATCGCCCACGGAGGCACGCCGCTCTTGGTCGCCGACGTGTGGGAGCACGCCTACTACCTCGACTTCCAGAACCGCCGCCCCGACCACGTCGCGGCCTGGCTCGACAAACTCGTGAACTGGTCGTTTGCCGAGAAGAACCTCACTGCCTGAGGAGGGCCTTCAGTAGCGGAAGGTGAGGTTCACCGATCCGAACTGCGTGAAGCGATCCTGCTGATAGAACTCCGGCGTGCGCAGCACCTGCGTGTAGGTGAAGCGCACGCCGCCGTAGAGGATCGCGACGCCTGCCTGGGCTTCACCGACGAAGGGACGATGACCGACGCTCAGGCTTTGACCGTCGGTATTGCCGTCCAGAAAGATGTTGCGTGCGACCGCCTGGGCATCGATGCCGGCGAACAGATACCAGCCGAAGCTGCCGTCGCCGATGAACGCCTCCGATCCGGGCAGTGCCGGACGGGCGCGTGTCGGGCCGAAATCGTCGCGCAGGTTCTTGCCGATGCGCCCGGTGCCGCCGACGCTGGCATAGGTGGCGACGTTGCCGAGGGCGGCGCCCAGACGCGGGATGAAGTCGACCTCGAGCCTCGGATCCTCGATCAAGACGGACCGGCCTGTGCGCCAGCGCCGCTCGAAGGCAAGCCCCAGGGTTGGCTCGTTGTGCAACTGGTTTGCCCAACCGTAGGTCGGCGCCACGCCGATCAGGGTGTGCCAGTTGTTCTGGACGAACGAACCGCCCGCCGCCGGACCGATCACGCCAGCGTCGAATTGCAGCGTGTCGAGCCGCATGGGCTCGTCCTTGCCGGTTTTCTCGTCGAAGCGTTTGTAGGTGTACTGCAGGGCGAAGCTTCCGTAGAGCCATGCGGCATAGGGCCGGTCGT
>JAUXST010000406.1 GCA_030679805.1 Reyranella sp.
CCAGGAACTCGACTCGCCCTGGCAATACACCCGCACGATCGTGCCGCGCGCCGACGGCGACCAGACGGTGTTCCTGACCAACGGCAACGGCCCGCCGGGCTCGACCGGCCGCCTGCTGCGCAGCCGCGACTATGGCGCCACCTGGGAAGACGCTGGCCTGCCCGGCACGCTCAACTCGACGCCATGGACGGTGGCCACCAACCCGTCGGACCCGAAGCTGATCTTCGTCTGCTCGAACCTCGGCCAGTCGTTCCGCTCGACCGACGGCGGCGAGAGCTGGACCAAGCTCGCGCGCGAATTCGGCGAAGTGCGCAGCACGATCTGGCAGCCTCTCGCGTGAGAGGCTTCACCTCACCCTGAGGAGGCGCGAAGCGCCGTCTCGAAGGGTGGGCGACAACGCGACTGGTTCCCATCCTTCGAGACGCGCCGCTTCGCGGCGCTCCTCAGGATGAGGTAATCGCTTAAGACTCCGAGGAGGACGACATGAAAACCAACGTCTCCGAGATCGCCGCCGGCATCTATCGCCTCTCGACCTTCGTCCCGCAGGTCGGGCCGACCGGCTTCACCTTCAACCAGTTCCTGATCGACGCCGAGCAGCCGCTGCTGTTCCACTACGGCCAGCGCGCGCTGTTCCCGCTGATCTCGGACGCGGTGAAGCGCGTGATCCCGCTCGAGAAACTCCGCTGGACCACTTGTAGCCACGTCGAATCCGACGAGGCGGGCGCGCTCAACCAGTGGCTGGCCGCCGCCCCCAACGCCACGCCGGCGCACGGAATGATCGGCTGCAACATCTGGCTCGCCGACATGGCCGACCGCGCGCCCAAGCCGCTCAAGAACGACGAGACCCTCGATCTCGGCGGCAAGCGCGTGCGCTGGCTCGACACGCCGCACATCCCGCACAACTGGGACGCGGGCCTGCTCTACGAGGAGACGACCGGCACGCTGTTCTCCAGCGACCTCTTCACCCAGATGGGCCCGGCCGACCCCACCACTGAAAGCGACATCGTGGCGCCCGCCATCGACACCGCGGCCAAGGTGCCCTTCATGCCCTGGACGCCGCTGGCTGAGCCGACGCTGCGGCGGCTGGCCGGCCTCGCGCCCACGACCATCGCGCTGATGCATGGGCCGACGTTCAAGGGCGACGGGGCGGCAGCGTTGAACGGGCTGGCGGATCATTACGCGAAGCCGCCCCTTCAGTGAGCGATAGAAAGCTGTTCTATCGCTCACGCAAAGCCACTCTCATGAGTTATAGAAAAGTGGTTCCGATGGCTTCCCAGCAATCTCCCCGTCGCCCCACCTGCCAAGAAGCGCGGCAATCGTTCCGAGACGAAGCTGCGGACGCCTGGCGCGATTATGTGACGACCGGCCGCCACGTGACGCAGGACGAGCTCGACGACTGGATCGGTTCGCTTGCGAACACAGTTAGTTAGACGTCGCTGAAACCTTGATCGTGTGCGTTCGGGAGTTTCACCCGTCGTAGCGGAACGGCGCGCGCGTCCTCACCCCGGTGGCGCCACTTTGCGCGTGTGCCCGACGAGCGTAGTGCTCCCACCGCCATTCCTCAGAGTAAACCAGCCCGATAGCGTACCGTCCGGCTGTATTTGGAATATGACGTCCGCTCCAAGCAGGGATTTGAAGATTAGCCGGCCGGTTGCGTCGAGCTGGGCATCGCTCTTCTCGAACCAACCCTG
>JAUXST010000412.1 GCA_030679805.1 Reyranella sp.
GAGACTGTCGAGGGTGACGTTGCGGGCACCGCGCAGCTCCGAGGCGTCATAGCCGACGCCGGTCGGCTTGCCCGGCGCGCCGACAAAACGGCCGTCGGGCTGGGCATATTTATCGTTCTTGTCGGAGCGGATCGCCATCATCTCGACACCGGGGAGGAGGTCGTCCGGTGCCGAATTGAGGCCCTTGAGGAAGGGGAAGAAGCCATTGAATTCGCTGCCGGCAAGCAGCGTCTCGGAGATCACGATCCCCTTGTTCGGCGTGCCGCACAGCACGGCATGGCTGACGAACTCCGCTCCGCCGCCGTTCTTGAGATAATTGCGCACCGTGTTGCCGCCGCGCGAGGACGCCACCAGCGCCACCCGCCGCCGGCGCGTGGCGGCGCGGACCTGGGCAACGAAGGCCGCCAGCTCCTTCATCTGGTCGTCGGTCGACGACCGGAAGGGCTCGGGTTTGGCATCGTCGCGGCGCGCGTTGGGATAGGCGAAATCGATGGCGAAGAGCTGGTTGCGGCGATAGCCGTTGGCCTCGAAGCGCCAGATGTTGTTGATCCAGAGGGCACTCGAATCGCCGTTGCCGTGCACGAACACGACGGGCGGCAGCCCGGGTTCGGCCGGTGGCGACCGGCGCGGCCCGGTTGGTGCCGGTCGTGGCGACGACGGTTGCTGGCCAAAGGCGAGCGCCGGCCAAAGTGCCGCGGCACCGCCGAGCAGAGCGCGTCGTCCGGGCCCGTAGCCCCTGATCTTGTCCCCCCCTGACATCGGCGCCATGTTGGCAAATGCCGGGCGCCGACGCTACGCTTCCCTTATGTCCATTTGTTACATCGAGAGCCCGGTCGGCCGTCTTGCGCTCGAAGCCGATGACGATTGCGTGACCGGGGTACGCTGGGCGAGCCCGCACGAGCGGGCCTCCTCCTCAAGGACAGGGGCTGGGACACCCAGCCCGGTCCTGAAGGAAGCCACGCGCCAACTCGACCGCTATTTCAAGCGCAAGCTCCGGCGTTTTGAGCTGCCGCTCGCCGCCCACGGCACCGACCACCAGAAGCGAGTCTGGGCGATGATGCGCGAGATCCCGTTCGGCGAGACTGCGACCTATGGCGGCATGGCGATGGCGCTGGGCTCGGGACCGCGCGCCGTCGGCACGGCCTGCGGACGCAACCCCCTTCCCATCATCGTGCCGTGCCACCGCGTGCTGGCCAGTGGCGGCAAGGAAGGCGGCTATTCCGGCGGGCGCGGCCTGCCGACCAAGCACCGGCTCCTGGCGCTCGAGGGCGTTGTTCTTCTGTAGTCTGTCTGTCGTTGCGCCCGTGCAGAGCCCCGGCTACGGAGAGCGCATGCGCGTCCTGATTACCCGACCCGAACGCGAGGCGACGGCGCTGGCGACGGCGTTGATCGAACGCGGCCATGTGCCGGTCATCGCACCGCTGTTCCGGCTGGAAATCCTGCGCCCGCCCTCGGAATTCTTCGCGGCTCTCGCGGCCTGCCAGGCCGTGCTGCTGACCAGCGCCAACGGCGCGCGGGCGCTGGCCGAAGCCAGCGAGCAACGCGGCCGGCCCATCCTCGCCGTCGGCGACACGACCGCCTCGACGGCGGAGGGCCTGGGCTTCGCCGCCGTCACGTCGGCGGCAGGCGATGGCGCTGCGCTGGCCGCCGAGGTGCGTCGCCGTCTCGATCCCAAGAAGGGATCGCTGGTCCATGTCTCGGGCGGCGATGTCGCCCTCGACCTCTCCGAAACGCTCGCACCGCACGGTTTCGAGGTGCATCGCTTCGTGCTCTACGATGCCCGCGAGGAAAGCGCGTTACCGGAGTCGGCGCGGGCGGCCCTTGCCGCGCGCGCGCTCGACGCCGCGACGTTCTTTTCGTCGCGTGCGGCCGCCACCTTTGCCAAGCTGGCCGGCGACGCCGGTTTGGCCAGCGCTCTGCGGGACGTTACCGCCATTGCCATCAGCCCCGCGGCTCTCGAACCCCTGGCGGCGTTGCCCTTCAAGGCAACCGTCGCGGCGACGCGGCCCACCCGCCAGGCGGTGCTGGATGAGATCGACCGGCTGGCCGAAGCCGGCGTACAAGAAGCGCCGATGATGGGAGCGCCGATGATGGGAGCGCAGACGATGAGCGACACACCTTCTCCTGCGCCTGACTCGCCGACCCCCGGGTCTCAGTCCTCCGTGGCGCCGCCACCCCTGTCACCTCCTCAGGTCACGGTCCGGCGCGGCCTCGGCGTGTTCGGCGCCTTCATCACCGGAATCGTGGCGTCCGTGCTCGTGCTGGCAGGCGCGGTGATATCGCTGCCGTTCTGGCCCGAGGAGATCCGTGTGCTGTGGCGCGGCCAGGCCGCGGTGCCCGCCCCGACACCGGCGCCCGCAGCGGCAATCGATCTGCAGGCCGTGCGCGCCGATGCCGCCGCCGTGGCCAATGCAGCGGTCGAGGCCGCCCGGCGCGATCTCACGGCCCGCCTCGACGATCTCGAGAAGCGGCTGCGGGCGACTTCCGCAGCGGCGGCAGAGCGCCCGGCCGCTGCACCCGATCCCTCGATTGCCAGCATGCGCGCCAAGCTTGCAGAGCTACAGGCGCTGACCGCGAACCTGGCGGCAAAGTCACTGCCCACGCCCCCGACCGCGCCGTCGACCACACCGGGCACATATGACGCCGACAAGGAGATTGCCGCCCTTCGTCTCGAGATCGCGACCCTGCGCGCCGCTCTGCAGTCGCTCGACCAGGCGATGTCCGGACAAAAGGACGAGACGGCCCGCCAG
>JAUXST010000414.1 GCA_030679805.1 Reyranella sp.
CAGGGTGGCGGCCGAGCGAACGGCGGCGCGCAGCATTTCCACACAGTCGCGGCGCCAGCCGCGGAGTGCGCTCACGTAGGAATCCGGGGTGGCGGCGGGCGTGATTTTCTTCATCATCGCCGCACTCCTACGAAATCGTGAGCAGGTAGCGCGCCAGCACCCCGCCGCGCTGCGGCGGTAGAAGCGCGGGGGCTGCGTACAATTTGACGGTGATCGCGCAGCCCTCGGCGTCGGACGATTTGGTCAAGGCGGCGAGCTGGTCGAAATCGGCGGCGGTGTAGCCCGCTTCCGTGAGCAGGCCGCGGACTTCCTGGTCGGCGATGGGCGGCGGCGCGGCCGGGCGCGCGCGGCCGTTCAGGTAGGCTTCCTCCTGCGCCTTGAGCGCGCGGCGGAAGAGGGCGCCGCCGTTGCCGTCCAGCCGGTTGGGATGCTGGATCCCGATCAGGCCGAATTCCTTGCACAGCACCACGTTGGTGCCCTGCAGGTATTTCACGAAGGCGTGCAGGGCCGCGACGGCGTCGAGGGCCGCGGCGTCGTCGGCGTTCCGGAGCGCGGGCACGATGATGTCGCGCCGCACCTCGCCGCCGACGATGAAGGTGCGTTGCGGCCCGTTCTTCGTGGGCCCCTTCAATTCCGCCTCGATGGCGCGGCGGAAGCGGGTTTCCACCGCGAGATTTTCCTTCAGCACCAGGCCCACCAGAGGCGCTTCGCGGACGACCTGCAGCGCCTGTTCGATGGCGGCTTCGTCGTCCCGCGATGCCAGATATGTCCAGCCGACACCGATCATGGCCGCCAACAGGGCCGCTGCCGCCGCGATCATCCCGAGCTGCAGGGCGCGTCTCATTGTCCTAGGCCGGCCGGCCGGCCGTCTCCCGAGTGTACTGCCGCTCGTCGGCCATCAGCACCAGGCCGAAGGTCACCAACAGCACGCACACGGTGCTGAGGTACATGCCGTAGCCCCAGACCAGGTCGGCGGTGTCGGGCTCGACGATGTCGAACCAGTCGAGTCCCAGCAGGCCGACGCGGAACAGGCGGGCGGCGGCGATGCCGGCCAGGGCCGACGCGGCAATGCGGCGGCTGCGCAGGCCGTCGTTGCCGCCGCCGCGCCAGGTCTGCCAGGCTGTCGCGAGCGCGAGGCCGCCGACGAACAGCGAGAACAGCAGCGACTGGGCGCGCAGCGCCGCACCCATCTGCCAGCTGATGGTGACCAGGAGCACGAAGGCCGCGGTGATGGCGGCGGCGGCGATCGCCATGCGCAGCGCCGGCGCCGTGTCGCCGTTGAAGCGGCGCATGCTCGTCCACATGGTGGCGTAGCTCGCCACGGTGAGCGCGTCGGCCGCCACGAAGAGGGCGGCCGAGGTTCCTGGCCCGCGCAGGCTGAACAGCAGCGCGCCGACGCTGCCCAGCACCAGGGCGGCGGCCCAGCTGCGCAGTGCCACGGCGTCGCGGTGGCGATACCAGGCGAGCAGCGACACGCCGGCGGCGACCAGGGTCGTGAAGACGGCGACGATGTCGAGCGTGGGCAGGTGCAGATGGAGATGCATCGGTGGCCCAGTCTACACGCTCCGGCGCGAATCGTGGACTCCGCGGCCCGGCCGTGATGTTGTCCGGCGGGACCTCGAAGAACCGGAGTGTTGCATGCGTATTGCGATCGTGGCGCCGGGCGGCGTCGGCGGTTATTTCGGCGGGCTGCTGGCGATGGCGGGCGAGGAGGTCGTGGCCGTGGCGCGCGGCGCCCATCTCGAGGCGATCCGGGCCCAGGGCCTCAGGATCGAGGGCGCGCGCGGCAACCATGTGGTCCGGATCGAGGCGGGCGACACCGCGAGGTCGCTGGGCACCGCCGACGTCGTCCTGTTCGCGGTAAAGCTCTTCCAGGCCGAGGCGGCGGCGCGCGCGGCGGCCCCGCTGTTCGGTCCCGAGACGCTCGCCATCTCGCTGCTGAACGGCATCGACGGGCCGGACAAGCTTGCCGGCGCGCTGCCGGGCGTTCCGGTGCTGGGCGGCTCGGCCTATGTCTCGGCGGTGATCGCCGAGCCCGGCCTCGTACGTTACACCGGCGCCATGTCGTCGATCGTCTTCGGCGCACCACGAGGTGAGGTCGGGGGCAACGATGCTGCGCGGGAGAAAGCGGCCGACTTCGTCGAGCGCTGCAAGCGCGCGGGGTTCAGTGCGGAGATGACCGACGATATCCAGACCGCTTTGTGGACGAAGTTCATCGGCCTCGCCGCCAATGCCGCCCTCACGTCGGCCGCGCGTCTGCCGGCCGGGCCGCTCTACAGCGACCCCGACGTGATCGAGGTCGCCGCCGCGCTGATCGCCGAGGGCACTGCGGTGGCCCGCGCCGCTGGCGCGAAGGTGCCGGCCGACATCGAGGCGGTGAGCGTCGGCCGCCTCAAACAGTTTCCGCCCGGCATGTATGCCTCGATGTATCACGACATCGCCAAGGGCGGCCCGCTCGAGGTCGACGGCCTGTCGGGCTATATCGTGCGCGAGGGGCGGCGGCTGGGCGTGCCGACGCCGTATCATGCGGCACTCTATGCCGTGCTGAAGCCGCATCGTGCCGGCACGCCGAAGGTGGGGTGAGAACATGTCCTTTCTGACCAGACGAACCCTTTTGGCCGGCGCGTCGCTCGCCGCCCTGGCATCGCAAATCCCGGCTGCCGTCGCGCAGGGCTACCCGTCGCGCCCGATCCGCTTCGTCGTGCCCTTCGCCGCCGGCGCCGGCGTGCTCGACATCATGGCGCGCATCGTGAGCCAGCATCTGGGCACCAGCCTCGGCCAGCAGGTGGTGGTCGACAATCGCCCGGGCGCCGGCGGCAA
>JAUXST010000417.1 GCA_030679805.1 Reyranella sp.
CGAGCGGCGCATCAAGGACTATCCGCACCAGCTCTCGGGCGGCATGCGCCAGAGGGTGATGATCGCCATCGCGCTGGCCTGCGGCCCCGACCTGCTAGTCGCCGACGAGCCGACCACGGCGCTCGACGTCACGGTGCAGGCCGAGATCATCGACCTGATCGCGGAACTGTGCGCGGCCAAGGGCACGGCAGTCCTGATGATCAGCCACGATCTCGGCCTGGTCGCCAACATGTGCAAGCGCGTGGCCGTGATGTATGCCGGCCGCATCGTCGAAAGCCAGGTGGCGGACGCCATCTTCGCCCGGCCAAGCCATCCCTATACCCAGGGCCTGATCGATTCCCTGCCGCGGCTGGGCGAGCGGTCGCGGCGCGGCCGCCAGCGCCTGCGCGAGATATCGGGCGTCGTGCCCTCGATCCAGGCCTATCCGGCGGGCTGCCGCTTCAACCCGCGCTGCCCCGCCGTCACCGACATCTGCCGCACCAACGTCCCCGAGGCGACGTCGCTGCCGGCCGAGGGCCTGGTGAGGTGCCATCACCATGGCTGACTCGCTGCTGTCCCTCGACGATCTCGCCGTCCATTTCATGGTCGGCAGCGCCTTCGCCGGCGGGGTGAAGACCCTGAAGGCGGTCGATGGCGTCACGCTCGACGTAAAGGCCGGCGAATGTCTGGGACTGGTGGGCGAATCCGGTTGCGGCAAGTCGACCCTGGCGCTCGCCATCATGGGGTTGCTGCTGCCGACGCGCGGCCTCATCCACGTCGACAGCCAGCAGATTTCCGGCAGCACGCCGCCCGATCGCATGAAGATGGCGCAGACGGTGCAGATGGTCTTCCAGGATCCCTACGCCTCGCTCAACCCGCGCCAGACCGTGCGGCGAACGCTGGCCGATCCGCTCCGCCTGCACGGCGTCAACGACAAGGCCGAGGTCGAGGCCCGTGTCATGGACATGATGGCCAAGGTGGGCCTCCGGCCCGAGCATGCCGACCGCTACCCGCACGAATTCTCAGGCGGCCAGCGCCAGCGCATCGGCATCGCCCGCGCCCTGATCCTGAAGCCCAAGCTGGTGATC
Source organism: Reyranella sp. (assembly GCA_030679805.1). Lineage (GTDB taxonomy): Bacteria > Pseudomonadota > Alphaproteobacteria > Reyranellales > Reyranellaceae > Reyranella. Next base: position 1,068 of record JAUXST010000417.1, read on the forward strand.
TGCGACGAGCCGGTGTCGGCGCTCGACGTGTCGATCCGCGCCCAGATCATCAACCTGCTGCTCGAGCTCAAGGACGAGATGGGCTTGGCCTACATCATGATCAGCCACGACCTCGGCGTGGTCGAGCATGTGAGCGACCGGGTTGCGGTGATGTATCTCGGCCGCATTGTCGAGCAGGGCGGCTGGCAGGAGATTTTCGAGGACCCGCGCCACCCTTATACGCGCGCGCTCATTGCCGCGATCCCCGACCCGTTCCACCGCGCCGCCGCCACGGTCGCCGGGGCAAAGGCCAAAGGCGAGATCGCCAGCGCCCTCAATCCGCCGCCGGGCTGCCACTTCAACCCGCGCTGCCCGATGAAGGCCGATCTCTGCACCGCCGAGGCGCCGCTCCTGGAGACCGTCGCATCGGGCCATCTGGCGGCTTGCCACTTCCGCGACCGCATTATTTGATGGGGACCGTGGTCCCATGAAAGACGCCGACATCGTCCGTATCGCCGGTTGGGTGGTCCGCCGCGGCCTTGCCGGCGCGGCGGAAGAGGACCTGCTGCGCGAATTCTGCGAGAAATGCCGCGCCGCCGGTCTTCCCCTGTCGCGCGGGCACGCCCTCATCGACACACTGCATCCCGTCCATGAAGGCCGCGTCTTCCGCTGGCGTGACGACGAATCGAACGACGCTGCCATGATCGAATACGGCCGCAGCGACCAGGGCGCCGCGGCCGAAACGTGGCAGCGCAGCCCATTCTACCATCTGCTGCAGACCGGAGAGGAGGAACTGCGCCGGCGCATCGGCTTCGGCGACGCCGCCGATTTCCCGGCCATCCAGGAGATGAAGGATGCAGGCCACACCGACTACCTCGTCTTCGTCCATCGCTTCGCCGACGACAACACCATCGGTGAAATGGACTGCGTCTACTCGTCCTGGATGACGCGCCATCCCGAGGGTTTCACCGACGCCGGCATGGTGGCGTTGCGCCGTCTGGTGCCGCCGCTGGCGCTCGCCATCAAGGCCGCCGCGTTGGCGCGCGTGGCCGGTACGCTGGTCGAGGTCTATCTCGGGCGCGATGCCGGCAAGCGCGTGCTGAGCGGCCGCATCTCGCGCGGCGTCGCCGACCGCATCGACGCGGTCCTGTGGTTCTCCGATCTGCGCGGCTACACCAGGATCACCGACACCGCGCCACCGGACGAGGTGATCCCATTGCTGAACGACTATGCCGATGCCGTCATCACCGCGATCCAGCAGGCCGGCGGCGAGGTGCTGAAACTGATCGGCGACGGCACGCTGGCGATCTTCCGCGCCGAGGACCCGGCGAAGGCCAGCGCCAAGGCGCTGAAAGCCGAAGCCGACATGCGCGAGAAGGTGCGCGCCGTGAACGAACGCCGCCAGGCCGAGGAACGGCCGGTGACCTCGGTCTACGTCGGCCTGCATATCGGCGAGGTTTTCTACGGCAACGTCGGCAGCATCGACCGGCTCGACTTCACCGTCGTGGGGCCCGCGGTCAACGAGACCAGCCGCATCGCCTCGATGTGCCGTTCAGTTGACCGTCCCGTCCTCGTGTCGTTGGCGCTGGCCGAGGCCCTGCCGGCCGCCGATCGCTCGCGGCTTGTCTCGGTCGGCCGCTTCGCGCTCCGCGGTGTCGGACGTGCCCAGGAGCTGTTCACCGTCGACCCCGGCCTCCTGTAATCATTCGGAGATTTGTGCCGCCGCACTGGCTTGGTAGCCTCCGGTCACACAACTCTGACGGAGCAGTCATGGCCAAGAACCTGCAGGCACCGACCATTTCCATCGGCATCACGGAGACTGACCGGCTGAAAATCGCGCGTGGTCTCAGCCACCTGCTGGCCGACGCCTACACGCTCTGTCTGACCACGCACAATTCCCACTGAAACGCCACCGGCCCGATGTTCACCTCGCTGCACACGATGTTCATGACGCAGTACACTGAGCTGTGGAACGCGGTGGACCCGATCGCCGAGCGCATCCGCTCGCTGGGCCATGCAGCACCTGGCTCCTACGCCCAGTTCGGCAAGCTGAACTCGCTGAAGGACGTGCCTGCCATGCCACCCAAGGCGATGGAGATGGTGCGCATCCTGGTCACCGGGCACGAGGCCGTGGCGCGCACGGCGCGCGGTGTCTTCCCGCTCGCCGACAAGGCCAACGACGAGCCGACGGCCAACCTGCTGACGCAGCGCCTCACGGTGCACGAGCAGACGGCCTGGATGCTGCACTCCCTGCTGGAGTAGCCGCCCGCCGGCCGACGGATTCGCCAGCTGGGCTTCCGCTATTCGGCTTGCGTCCCGACCCTCCCAATGCCTACGATGGCAACAACAACGAAATCCGCCCAACGAGGCGGCAGTCCTTGGGAGGACAATCATGGCCAAGACGAAGCGTCGTAGCGTGCTTAAGCTTGCCGGCGGTGCAGCCGCCGCGTCGATGGGCGGTATGGCCGCCATCCTAGCATCAGGCCGTATGCCGGCCTTCGCCCAGCAACGAACGGTTCACTGGCTCAAGTGGGTCGACTTCGTGCCGGCCACCGATACGCTCCTGAAGAAGGAAATGATGCCGGAGGCCGAAAAGGCGCTGGGCATCAAGATCAACCTCGAGACCGTGAACGGCAACGACCTGCAGCCGCGCATTACGGCCGGCATCCAGTCGGGCGCCGGCGCCGATCTGATCATGTCATTCAACAGCTATACCCATCTCTACGCCAACAGCGTCGTCGACGTCAGCGCGCTCGCGGAAGAAGTCGGCAAGAGGGAAGGCGGTCTGTTCCCCTACGCGCGCGCGATCTGCAGCAACGGCAAGATCTTCATGGGCATGCCCTGGGCCGTGATCGGCGGCATGATTGCCTACCGCAAGTCGTGGTTCGACGAGATGGGCATCACCAAGTTCCCCGACACCTGGGATTCCTACCGTGAAGCGGCCAAGAAAATGAAGGCCAAGGGCCGGCCGTTCGGCCAGACGTTGGGCCACACCTTCGGCGACGCGCCGGGCTTCAGCTACCCGTACCTGTGGTCGTGGGGCGGCAAGGAGATCGACGCCAGCGGCAAGGTGGTGCTCAACAGCAAGGAAACCCTCGAGTCGATCAAGTTCATGACGGGCCTCTGGAAGGACGGCATGGACGAGGGCGGCCTCGCCTGGGACGACACCAACAACAACCGCGCGTTCCTGTCGCAGACCATCTCCGCGACTCTGAACGGCGCCTCGATCTACATCGAGACCCTGCGCAAGCCCGACCAGTACAAGACGGAAAAGGGCCTGCCGATGAACAAGGACATCCTGCATGCGCCCTTACCCAAGGGACCGGCGGGACAGTTCGGCTTCCATCTGCTGCAATCGAACATGCTGATGAAGTATTCGAAGAACCAGGATGCCGCCAAGGAATTCCTGAAGTGGATTCACACCGAGGCGAACTACAGGAAGTTCTTCGAATCGCAGAAAGGCTTTGCCACCCCGTGCACCGCCAAGTGGGAGAGCGACAAGCTGTGGGACGTCGATCCGGTCATGACGCCCTACAAGGTCGCTGCCCGTCTCGGCCAGGCCATCGGCAATGCCGGACCGCCCGACGCCAAGGCCCAGGAAGTACTCTCGAAGTACATCATCACCGACATGTACGCCAAGGCGGTGCAGGGCATGCCCCCCGAGGAGGCGATGAAGTGGGCCGAAGCCGAGCTCAAGAAAGTCTACGTCTGAGTCCTGGAAACTGCGTTTAAGGTAAGCCGTCCATGGCGGTGACAGCACTTTCGGCGGCGGAGAGCAAACGGCTCTCCCCGCGCTTGCGTAAGCTCGAAGACGAACGCTGGCTCGCGATGGCGCTCCTGGCGCCAACCGCGATCCTACTCGGCCTGTTCATTGCCTACCCCTTCTTCGAAGGCGTTCTGCTGTCGCTCAGCAGCGCGCGCGTCGGCGATCCCGGCCATTTCGTCGGACTGAAGAACTTCCACAAGATCTGGGACGACAGCATCTTCCGCACTACCGTGTGGAACACGTTCTGGTACACGGGCGTGACGACGGTGTTCAAGCTGGCGCTGGGCCTGTGGCTGGCAATCCTGCTCAACCGGCATTTCAGGGGCAAGGCGATCATCCGCGCCTTCATCCTGCTGCCGTTCATCATTCCCACAGTTCTCTCGACCTTCGCCTGGAAGTGGATGTTCGATCCGACCTTCAGCGTCATCAACTGGACGCTGTTCCAACTCGGCCTGATCACCACCCGCATCAACTGGCTGGGCGATCCTGACCTCGCCATGACGTCGATCATCATCATCAATATCTGGCGCGGCGTGCCGTTCTTCGCCATCACGCTGCTGGCCGGCCTGCAGACCATCAGCCCCGAGCTTCACGAGGCTGCCGCCATCGATGGCGCCCGCCCGTGGGCACGCTTCTGGCACGTCACCTGGCCGCTGCTCATGCCGGTCACCCTGGTGGTGGTGCTGTTCTCGGTCATCCAGACCTTCGCCGACTTCCAGCTGGTCTACGTCATGACCGGCGGCGGGCCAGCGAACGCCACCCACCTCTTCGCCACCTATGCCTACCAGCTC
>JAUXST010000436.1 GCA_030679805.1 Reyranella sp.
CCAGCCGGTCCAAGGTGAGGGGAAAGAAATACGGCACCCCGACAACAGCGTTGAACCAAAGCAGGCGCAGCGCGCCCATGCCAGCCGTATGCACGATACTGAACGGCGCGACTGCAGCTGCATGAATGACAAGGTTGCGCAGCCCGCCGCTGAGCGGCCAGCGGCGGTGCAGCCAGTAGAGGGCTGGCAGAAGTGCCACGACCACGAGATGGCTCGTGATCTCGAAGACCAACGGCTGCCCAAGCCCGATGCTGTGGCCACGACGCGCCTCATCGATGACGTCGACGTAGGAACGCGTGACCACCGACACGACAATCAGCACGGCCCAGATCGCCGGCACGCGCCAATCGAAGGATCGTTCCTGTGCCGGCATCAGGGTCGCTTGGCCGGAATCTTGGCGGGAATGTCGCGCAGCCACTCGATCAGCGGCGTCCAGCAGAGATCGCGGGCGCGACCGCTCACCACCATGCCGATATGGCCGAGCGGCACGTCGCGCCGCGTTGCCCGCTTCAGGCCGCGCTTGGGATCGGTGAGCGCGGCGGCCGACAGCGGTGGCACGATGCGGTCGCCCGACGGGATCATGACCAGCGACGGTACCTTGATCTTTGACGGCACGATGCGGCGACCGCCCACGACCCACTTGCCGCTGCCGGGAACGTTGTCACCGTACCAGCCGACCAGGCATTCGCGCGCGACCGGACCGGCCAGCGGCGCGCCGTCGTTCAGCCAATCCTCCAGCAGCACGAACTCGCGGGCGCCGGCGCCCGCCTGGTCCATGCCGAGGAAGCGGCCGAACTTCTTCACGGCAAGCCAGGGATCGAGCGACCAGAACAACGTCTGCAGGATGTCGACCGGCAGTTCGCCCACCCTGTCGGCCACTTGGGCCAGCAACGGCCCGGCCGACACCAGGAAGGCGTGGCCGGTCCGGTCGGCATGAAAATCCCAGGGCGCCGCCAGCAGGGCAAGGCCGGCCACGCGCCGCGGCCGGCGCGCCGCCAGCGCCACGGTGAGCGTGCCGCCCATGCAATAGCCCATCACCGCCGGCGCCCGGCGGGCGCGCTTGGCGAGGAAGGCGA
>JAUXST010000440.1 GCA_030679805.1 Reyranella sp.
CAGCGGTCGCGCAAACAGCTCGCCAACGTCGGCCTCCTCGACCTTGCGGCCGGCGTACATCACGATCACCCGTCGTGCGGTCTCGGCGACCACGCCGAGATCGTGGGTGATCAGGATCACCGCGGCGCTGAACTCCCGCTGCAGTTCGACGATCAGCTCGAGGATCTGCGCCTGGATGGTGACATCGAGTGCCGTGGTCGGCTCGTCGGCGATCAGGACCTTGGGGTTGCAGGCCAGCGCCATCGCGATCATGGCGCGCTGGCGCATGCCGCCCGAGAGCTGGTGCGGATATTCCTTGGAGCGCTGCGCCGGCTCGGGGATGCGGACCAGGTCGAGCATCTCGATCGAGCGCTTGAGCGCCTGCCGCCTGTCCATCTCGCGGTGCAGGATCAGCGCCTCGGAGATCTGCCGGCCGATGGTCATGACCGGATTGAGCGACGTCATCGGCTCCTGGAAGATCATCGAGATCTCGTTGCCGCGGACGTCGCGCATCTCCTCTTCGCTGATCTTGAGCAGGTCGCGGCCGGCGAGCTTCACCGAACCGGAAACGATACGGCCCGGCGGATCGGGGATCAGGCGCATCAGGGAGAGCGCCGTCATGCTCTTGCCGCAGCCCGATTCGCCGACGATGGCCAGGGTTTCGCCCGAGGCGACGTTGAAGTCGACGGCATCGACCGCCTTGACGATGCCTTGGCGGGTGTAAAACCAGGTGCTGAGGTTCTCGACCTCAAGAAGATCGCTCACGTACGCTGCCTCATGTCCGTTCTCGGGGATCGAGAATGTCGCGCAGCGCGTCGCCCAGCAGGTTGGTGCCGAACACGGTGAGGCTGATGGCGAGGCCGGGGAAGATCACCAGCCACGGCGCCGAACGGACATACTCGGCGGCCGACTCCGAGAGCATGCGGCCCCACGAGGGATGCGGCTCGGGGATACCCAACCCGAGGAAGGAGAGCGAGGCCTCGACCAGGATCGCCGAGCCGAGCTGCGCGGTGGCCAGCACGATGAGGGGCGCCAGGGTGTTGGGCAGGACATGGCGGACGGCGATGCGCAGTTCGCCCATCCCCACCGCGCGCGCGGCCTCGACGAAGGGTTGCTCGCGCAACGACAGGGTACTCGAGCGCACGACGCGGGCAACGCTCGGCACCAATGGAATGGCGATGGCGATGATGGTATTGCGCAACGACGGTCCCAGAGAGGCCGCCATGACGATGGCCATGACCAGCAGCGGCAGCGACTGCATGATGTCCATCAGCCGCTGCGTGGCGAGATCGACCCAGCCACCGAGATAGCCGCTCATCAGGCCGATCGAGACACCGAGAATGCAGCCCAGGCTCATGGCGCCGACGCCGACGGCCAGCGAGATGCGCGCGCCGTGAACGATGCGGCTGTACATGTCGCGGCCCATGAAATCCGCGCCCAGCAGATGGACGCCGCCCGGCTTGGCGAGCGAAGCGCGGGCGTTGGTCGCCGTCGGGTCGATCGGTGCCATCACGCTGGCGAAAACCGCCGTCAGGATGAAGGCCAGCACGATCAGCGCGCCGACAGCTCCCAGCGGATAGCGGCGAGTGAAGAAGACGATCTGGCTCCAGCCACCGGTGACATAGGCACCGGCGCGGGTGAGTTCGGCATCGTGGTCAATGTGGGCCATGTTTCAGTCCGCGTATTTGATGCGCGGGTCGAGCGCCATGTAAGCCATGTCGACCAGGAAATTGACCATGACCACGACGAAGGCGATGAGCATCACCAGGTTCTGCACGATCGGATAGTCGCGCCACAGGATCGCCTCGACCAGGAAGCGGGCGACGCCGGGAATGTTGAACACAGTCTCGGTGACGATCAGGCCGCCGACCAGGAACGCCGCCTCGATGCCGATGATGGTGACCACCGGCAGCAGCGCATTGCGCAGAGCGTGATCGTAGTTGACCGAGGTCTGCGATGCGCCCTTGGAGCGCGCGGTGCGGATGTAGTCCTGGCGCAGCACTTCGAGCATGGACGATCGCGTGAGCCGCATGACCAGCGCCGAACTTCGAAATCCGACGACGGCCGCGGGGATCGAGAGGAGCCCCACCTCCTGGAGGAAACTTCGCGGCTCGTTGCTGTAGATGGGAATGGTGCCGAACCAGTGCACAGAGGCCATCAAGACCAGCAGGCCGAGCCAGAACGACGGCAACGACAGGCCGCTGAGACTGATGACTCGCAGGAAGTAATCGAGAGCCGTGTTCTGCCGGACCGCACTGATGACGCCGAAGGGCACGCCGATCAACACCGACAACAAGAGCGCCATGCCGGCCAGCTTGGCGCTGATCGGGATGCGCGGCGCAATCTCTTCGAGGGCCGGCCGCTCGGAGACATAGGCGAAGCCGAGGTCGCCGCGCGCCAGCCCGCCGATCCACTGGCCGTACTGTTCAACGATCGGCCGGTCGAGCCCGAGCTCGTGGATGATCTTCGCCTTCTCCTTGGGGTCCGCGATCCCGGCAGCATCGACCAGGATATCGGCGATGTTGCCCGGAACGAGGCGCAGCATGACGAAGATCAGCACCGACATCCCGAACAGTGTCAGGACCATCAGCAGGAAGCGCCGGGTGAGATAGGCTCCCATCGAGGTGCGCTTACTTGTCCAGCCAGATGTCTTCGAAACGCCAGCCGTTGTAGATGCTGTTGTGCTGCAGCACGAGGCCCTTCACCTTGGGATCCCAGCAGGTATTGGCGACGTTCTGGTTGATGACCGGACGGGCGCCGTCCTCGATGAGCCTCTTCTCGACTTCCCAGACGAGCTTCTGGCGCTTGCCGCGATCCGTTTCCGCCGACTGCTGCTCGATCAGCTTGTCGACCTCGGGATTCTTGTAGCCCGTATAGTTGCGGTCCGACGTCGAGTAGAAATTCTCGTAGAAGTTGGTGTCGGGATCGTCGACACCCAGGCCGGTCAGGTTCAGCCCGATCGAGTACTTCTTGCTCTGGACCTTGGTGTACCAGACCGTCGTATCGATCGGCTCGAGTTCGCCCTCGATGTAGATCTGCTTGAGCTGATCGATCAGGATGACAGCGGGGTCGCGATAGATCGCGATGTTTCGCGTCGAGACCTTGATATTGAGCGGCTTGTCCTTGGTATAGCCAAGCTTCGCCATGATCGCCCGGGCTTCGGCAAGGTTCTTGTCCCGGTCGGGCGAAAAGCCCGGCATGGATTCCAGCATCTCCTTGGACATGCCCCATACACCGGCTGGCGGCGGCAGCATCGACGCACCGGTCAGCGCGTGACCCTGAAACAGGATGTCGTTGAACGTCTTCCTGTCGAGCGACAGGGCGAGCGCGCGCCGCAGTTCGGGACTGTCGAAGGGCGGAGCGTCGCGATTGACGAGCAGGTTGGTGTTGACGTTGCTCGGCCGCGCTTCGCAGACAGCGTCAGCCTTCTGCGCCTTGACGTCGGCCAGCATCGGGAAGGTGATGTCGGAATCGAACGTCATGTCGAACTCGCCGGCGATGAAGCCCAGCATGCGCGTGCTGCGGTTGGGCACGATCTTCCAGTCGATGGCGTCGAGGTAGGGACGGCCCTTCTTCCAGTAGTCGGGATTGCGAACGAGCTTGATCGCCTCGTTGCGTTTGAAGTCGACGACCTTGAAGGGGCCGGTGCCGATCGGCTTAGAACGCATGTCGCGGCCGTTGGCGTGGCAGGCATAGACCGGCGAGTAGCCCGCCGCCAGCATCGACAGGAATGAGGGCTGCGGCCGGCCGAGCGTGAAAGTGACCTCGGTGTCGGACCCGGCAGTCACTTCCTTCAGGTTGCTGTACCAGACCTTGCGCGGGTTCTTGCGGATCAGGTCGGACTTCTCGTCAGCCTTGCCGATCAGCGAATCCCACGTGCACTTCACGTCCTTGGCGGAGAACGGCTTGCCGTCGTGCCACTTCACGCCCGAACGCAGCTTGAAAGTGAGCTTGGTCTGGTCGGGGCTCCATGACCAGCTTTCGGCAAGGTCGGGAACGATCTTGTCGGGACTGTTGATCTTCTCCTTGGGATCGAACACGACGAGGTTGTTGAACACCGCCATGAACGGCTGGACGACGGAGATCGTCGCCTCTTCGTGGATCGAGGCGCTGGGCGGGTTGTCGCGATGCGAGATACGCAGCGTGCCGCCCTGCTTCTGGGCGAACGCCGGTGATGCAACGGAAACAGCGGCAGCCAAGCTGCCGGCCACGAGTGCCAGGCAAATACGCACTTACAGTCCTCCCAGACTCACGCAATTCGAGCGTGTTGTTATTCCCCGTTGCCGTGAGGCTAGCACATCATGTGCAACGGCCAAGAACTAATGCGCCGCGGTCGAGGGGCCTTTGAGCTCGATCTGGTTGCCTTCCGGATCGTGGAAATAGACCGACGGTCCATTCCCTTCCGCGCCGTAGCGCTCAACGGTTTCGCCGACCGATATGCCGAACGGCGCCAGCTGCGTGACGATGGCGTCACGATCGAATGGCGCCACGCGAAAGCAGAGATGGTCCATGTTGGGAGCAGCTTCGGCGCGCTCGCCGGCGACAAGGTCGAGCATCGAGGCGCCGGCCCGCATCTGCACGAGGCTGATCCTCTCGATCCGCCTCTCGACGCGAAATCCCAGCGCCTGCTCGTAGAAATGCACCATTGCCGCGAGATCGCGGACCCGCAGCACGACATGGTCGATTCGTTCGACATGGAAAGTCATGGCGACTAGCTTACCTCGTCCAGAGAGACGAATGCCACGGGAGGAAACATGGCCTTTGCGATCAATGCTGCCAAGGCGCGGCTGAAGAAAAACCAGCTGGCGGTGGGTATCGGCATCCGCCTGGTGCGCAACGTCGACATCATCAAGGTCATGAAGGCGGCGGGCTTCGATTGGCTGTTCCTCGACCTCGAGCATGGTTCGATGTCGATCGAGACGGCCTGCGAGATTTGCGTGGCCGCCCAGGATTCAGGCATCGCGCCGATCGTACGCGTGCCCTACGGCGAACTCGCTATGGCGACGCGCGTCCTCGACGGCGGTGCGCTCGGCATCGTCATCCCCCATGTCGACACCGCCGAGGAGGCCAAGGAGATCGCCAACCGGCTGCGCTACCCGCCGCGCGGCCATCGCTCGGTAGGCGGCGGCCAGGCGCAGTTCGACTATGCGCCGATGCCGATGGGCGAGATGACCAAGCTGAGCGACGACAACACGCTGATCACCGTGATGATCGAGACGCCAAAGGCGGTGAAGAATGCCGCCGCGATCGCCGCCGTGCCGGGCATCGACTGCCTGCTGGTCGGCGCCAGCGACCTGTCGATGGAACTCGGCATTCCGGGCGAAACCGGACACCCCAAGGTCCAGGCCGCCGTCGACAAGGTGGTCGCGGCTTGCAAGAAGCACGGCAAATGGCCGGGCATGGGCGGCGCCTACAGCGAGGAACTGCTGAAGCTCTACACCGGCAAGGGCATGAAGCTGCTGCTGGCCGGCAACGACCTGCCGATGCTCACCGGCGCCGCCCGCGCCCACCAGGCGAAGGTCCGGTCGTTCCAGAAGTGACAGCGAAGCTGTCATCCCGAGTGTAGCGAGGGATCCTTGTCTTTTCTGCACCGTGCGGGCTCTCGCGCCTCAGAAGGCGCTGCCGCCCGCCCGCGCGTATGAACGCGCGCGCTACCTTTTCCCTTCGATCTCGATTTCGATCAGGTGCGGCTTGCCGGTCTTGAAGGCGGCCGCGACGGCGGCCTTGATTTCGTCGGCCTTGGCGACGTAGGTGCCGGCCACGCCCATGCCCTTGGCCATGTCGACAAAGCCCATGGTCGGGCTGCCGAGATCCATGTGCATATAGGGCTTGTTCGACTTCACGTCGAAGCGCGCGCGATAGGCGTCGATATTGTGCTTCAGCACGCGATATTCACGGTTGGCCAGGATTACGAACACGATCGCGAGATCGTGGTGCGCGGCGGTCCATAGCGCCTGGATGGAATACATCGACGAACCGTCGCCCGAGAGGCAGAGCACCGGCCGCTTCGGCTGGGCGACCGCCACGCCGATGGCGCCGGCCAGTCCCTGCCCGATGCCGCCGCCGCGGCCGCTGAAATAGTCGTCGGCGCCCGCAAAGGTGAAGGTCTTGAAGAGGTCGAGGTTGGCCGTGATCGTCTCGTCGGCCACGATCGCATTCTCCGGCGTGCCGGCGCGAATCTCGGCCATGGCGCGCGCCATCGACGTCGGCGTGCGCGCCCAGGCCTTCTCGACGCGAGCCTTCTGGGCCGCGGCTTCGGACTCTTTCAGCGCCTGCAATGCCGCGTTGCGCTTGGCCGCCGCGGTGTCGAAGTCCTCGCCGGCGACGGTCGCGAGGGCGACATCGAGAGCGGCGAGGCCGGCGCCGACGTCGGAAACCACGCCGGCATCGAGGGCGAAGTTGTAGGCGAGACGCGAGGGCGCGGCCTCGACCTGCAGCACCTTGGTGCCGGATGCGAATGGCGAGCCCGGGGCGTACCAGACCTCCTCGAAGAACGGACCGCCCACCATCAGCACGAGATCGTTCGACGCGAACTGCTTGGCGACGCCGGGCGCATCGAAGGCGAGCGTGCCGCGCGCGGAGGCATGATCGGTCGGAAAGGAATTGCGGCCGCGCAGGCCTTCGAACCACACCGAGGCGCCGAGCTTCTCGGCAAGTCTCACGAGCGTGTCGACAGCGCCGGCCCGCGCGACATCGTCGCCCGCGACGATGGTCGGGCTCGCCGATGCCAGCAGCAGCCGCGTCATGGCGGCGATGCCCGCCGGATCGGGCCGGGTTGCCGCAAAGGAATGGCCGGGCTTGCCGGCGGGAATGGTCGTCTCCTGCTCCATGACGTTGATGGGCAGCGCCACGAACACCGGCCCGGCCGGCGCCTCGTTGGCAATCTTGAAGGCGCGCTGCAGGATCGGACCCAGCTCGTCAGCCGTCTCGACCTGCACGCTCCACTTGGTGACGGGGGCGGCGATGGCCGCGAGATCGTGGCCGAGCACGGGATCGCGCAGCCGCAGCCGCGTATCCTGCTGGCCCGCGGTCACGACCATCGGCGAGTTGTTCTTGAGCGCGCCATAGATCATGCCGATGGCATTGCCGAGGCCGGGCGCCACGTGAAGGTTCACGAAAGCCGTCTTGCCGCTCGCCTGGGCATAAAAGTTCGCGGCACCTGTTGCCACGCCCTCGTGCAGATGCACGATGTATTGGATCTGCGGATAGTCGAGCAGCGAGTCGAGCAGCGGGCTCTCGGTGGTGCCGGGATTGCCGAAGATGCGATCGACGCCGTGATTGAGCAGCGTCTCGAAGAATACCTGACGACCGCGCATGGCATTATCTCCCTGGCCATTTCTCAGCAGAGTGTGCCCTGCTATTGAATGGGGCAGAAGGTGAGAAGCACGGCATGGACGATGTTGTCGAGAGTGAACAAGCAGAAGGTGATCAAGGCTTAGCCGCGCTGCGGAAGAGCGCGCGCCACGACCTCGCCCGGCTAAATTATCCGGCGGCCAACTGGGTGCCCGAACGCACCGATCCCGACGGCCAGCGGGTCCTCGATGTGCTGGTGGTGGGTGCCGGCATGTGCGGCCAGACGGTCGGCTACGGCCTGCTGCGCGAAGGAATCGGCAACATCCGGGTCATCGAACGCGAGACACATGGCCGCGAAGGGCCGTGGAACACCACGGCGCGCATGCCGATCCTGCGCTCGCCCAAGCACCTGACCGGCCCCGATCTCGGCGTTCCTTCCCTCACCTTCCGCGCCTGGTACGAGGCGCAGCACGGGGCGGGCGGCTGGGACAAGCTCTACAAGATCGCGCGTCTCGACTGGCTCGCCTACCTGCTGTGGGTGCGCGAGGTCGTGGGCCTAAAGGTCGAAAATGGCGTCGGCCTGCTCAAGGTCGAGCCGGCGGGCGATCTGCTGCGCGCCACGCTGTCGACTGGCGAGATTGTCCATGCCCGCAAGGTCGTGCTGGCGAATGGCCGCGACGGATCGGGCGGCTTCCGCTTTCCATCGTTTCCCTCGTTCGATCCCGGAAACCCCGTCCGCCACGGCCGCGTGTTCCACACGCTGGAAGAGATCGACTTCGCCAGGCTGGTGGGCAAGCGCATCGGCGTGCTGGGCGTACTCGCCACGGCCATCGACAATGCCTGCACCGCGCTCGAAGCGGGCGCGGCCGAGGCGGTGTGCTTTGCACGACGGCCGCACCTGCCGCAGGTCAACAAGTCCAAGGGCGTGTCGTTTCCCGGCTTCCAGCGCGGCCAGGGCATGCTCGACGACGATTGGCGCTGGAAGATTTATACCTACATGCTGGCCGCCGGCTCGCCGCCACCCCACGAGTCTGTCTTGCGCGGACAGAAGCTGCCGGGCTTTTCCTTCCGCTTCGCTGAGCCGTGGCTCGACGTGGTCGTCGACAAGGACGGCGTCACGGTGAAGACAGCCAAGGGCACGGAGCATTTCGACGTCGTGCTGTTCGGCACGGGCTTCGACATCGACATGGGCCGCGTCAAGGAAATCAACTCGTTCTCGCCGAACGTGAAACTATGGGCGGACGCGCGCAGCGCCGAGGAGGCCGAGGCCAACGCCGAAGCGGCGCGCTATCCCTATCTCGGACCGGGCTTCGAGTTCGTGGAGAAGGTGCCGGGCCGAACGCCGGGCCTCGGCAACATCCACCTCTTCAACTGGGGCAGCATCCTGAGCCAGGGCGCGCTGGCGGGCGACATCCCGGGTCTCTTCTTCGGCGTCAACCGGCTCGTCCCCGCGATCTCGAACGCGCTCTTCAGGGGCGATGTCGCCCGCCACGTGCAGAACATGGTCGAGCTGGAAGATCCGGAACTGGCGCCCACCGACTACTTCGTGCCGCGCAATAAGCGGGCAGGAACACTCTAGGGAGAACGCGATGCAGGCCGACTACGTTGTCGTGGGCGCCGGCTCTGCCGGCTGCACCGTTGCCGCACGTCTCAGCGAGACCGGCGCGTCGGTCGTGCTGCTCGAGGCCGGGCCCACCGACTGGCACCCGATGATCCACATCCCGGCCGGCATGCGCTCGCTGATCCGCAATCCGCTGGTCAACTGGAACTTCACCACCGAGCCCGAGAAGGGCACCGGCGATCGCCGCATGGAATGGCCGCGCGGCCGCACGCTGGGCGGCTCGAGTTCGATCAACGGCATGCTCTATGTGCGCGGTGCGCCGGCCGACTTCGATGGCTGGGCCCAGATGGGCTGCCGCGGCTGGAGCTACGACGACGTGCTGCCCTACTTCATGAAGTCCGAGGACTACATCCAGGGCGGAGATCCCGCCGTGCGCGGCCAGGGCGGGCCGCTCAAGGTCGAGGACTACCGCACCATCCTGCCGCTGACCCACCGCTTCGTCGAAGCCGCCCAGCAGGCGGGCTTCGCCTTCAACCCCGATCTCAACGGCAGGACGCGGCACGGCGTCGGCTACTCCCAGATGACGCGGCGCGGCCGCTTCCGCGGTTCTACAGCGCAGACCTATCTGCGTGAGGCCAAGGGCCGGCCCAATCTGCGCGTCGAAACCAACGCCCAGGCGGGCAAGCTGCTGTTCGACGGCAAGCGCTGCGTCGGCGCCACCTTCCAGCGCAACGGCAAGCTCCACGAGGTGCGCGCCAACCGCGAGGTGATCGTCTCGGGCGGGGCCATCAACTCGCCGCACATCCTGCAGATCTCCGGCATCGGTCCGGCCGCGCACCTGCAATCGTTCGGCATCCCGGTGACGCACGACCTGCCTGGAGTCGGCGCCAACTTGATCGACCACTACGTCATCCGCGTCGTCCATCGCGTGCACGGCGCCGAGACGGTGAACGAGGTCGCGCGCTTCCCGCGCGTGCTGCCGGAGATCCTGCGCTTCTTCTTCACCGGCAAGGGCGCCCTCACCTTTGGCGTCACCACCTCGCAGGTCTTCTGCGACAGCCGCGAGGGCCTGGCCTCGCCCGACCTGCAGCTGCTGTTCACGCCGGGCAGCACCCATCCGCTGAAGTTCGGCCAGCTCGACGAGAAGCCTGGCATGAGCTGCGTCGTCTGCGTCGTGAAACCCGACAGCCGCGGCACCATCATGGCGGCGTCGTCCGATCCCTTCGCCCGTCCCGCGATCAAGCCCAATTACCTCTCGACGCACACCGACGAGCTTGCCCTGCTGGGCGGCGTGCGCCACGCCCGCCGCATCTTCGCCGCGGCGGCGCTGGCACAGCACAGCTCGGGCGAAATCCAGCCCGGCCCCGACCTCACGAGCGATGCCGACCTGCTGGCATATGCCCGCCGTGCCGGCAACACGCTCTATCACCCGGTCGGCACCTGCAGGATGGGCGAGGACCCGCGCGCCGTCGTCGACTCCCGCCTGCGCGTGCGCGGCATCGAAGGCCTCCGGGTCATGGACGCCTCGGTGATGCCGACGTTGACCACCGGCAACACCAACGCCCCCACCATCATGATCGCCGAGAAGGGCGCGGCGATGATCCGCGAGGACGCCAGGGCCTGAGCCCGGATTGGACCGTTTTTGGGCACACCTCGTTGTGCCACAGGCTGTGCCACCGGCGCCGGCGACTTTCGTTCATCGGTGTCCGCACTCACGTAAAGAAAAACGCCCGGAACGGCGATCGTCCGGGCGTTGCCAGCAGTGCCTGCAAAGAAGCTCCGACTGTAGCGGAAAACCAGCGCAAAACCTGCTGAACCTGCAAACTAGTAGCTCTGGCCGGAGCCGCGAAGCGATAGAGCTTCGAGCGACAGGCTTCCCTCCTTCGAGCGCGTTGTCGGATGGACCTACAAAGCGGCGGTGACGGCACCCCCGACGGCACAGAGAACGACGACCAGCCAGGGCGGCGTCTTCCACATGAACAACAGGAGAAACGCGCCGGCGCCGAGCGCGAAGTCGGCGGAACTGGTGATCCCCGCCGTCCACACCGGATCGTAGAGAGCCGCCAGCAGGATACCGACGACGGCGGCGTTGACGCCGCGCAGCGCCGCCTGGGCGGCACTCCGCCTCCGGAGTTCTTCCCAGAACGGCAGGGCACCGATGACCAGCAGGAAGGACGGCGCGAACGCCGCCACGAGGCAGAGGGTGGCGCCCACCACGCCGTTGGGTTGCGGCGTCATGATCGCGCCGAGGTAGGCTGCAAAGGTCGTCAGCGGACCGGGTATGGCCTGGGCGGCGCCATATCCGGCGAGGAAGAGGTCGTTGCTGACCCAGCCGGGCGGGACGACCGCTTCCTGCAGCAGCGGCAGGATCACATGCCCGCCGCCGAACACCAGTGCCCCCGCGCGATAGAAGGCATCGAACAGTTTTACGCCATGCGAAGGAGTCGCGGCGGCAAGCAGGGGCAGGCCGGCCAGCAGGACGAAGAAGATCGCCAGCAGGACGGCGCCGGTGCGGCGGCTCACGGGTAACGGCAAGGAGACGTGATCGGTCGGCGCCTCGGCGCGAAGCAGCAGGGTCCCGACGATGCCGCCCACCAGGATCATGCCGACGAGCGCCAAGGCCGACGGCAGCGCCAGGACGACGACGGTCGTGACGACGGCGATCGTGGCCCGATCGCGATCGGGTGTCAGCGTCCGCGTCATCCCCAGCACCGCCTGGGCGACAACAGCCACGGCGGCGACTTTCAGCCCGTGCAGCCATCCGGAGCCGCCGAGACCGCCCAGCGCATCGACGCCATAAGCGAAGGCCACGAGCGCGATGGCCGACGGCAACGTGAAACCCACCCAGGCCGCGAAGGCACCGGCGTATCCTGCCCGCGACAGGCCGAGGGCGATGCCGACCTGGCTCGATGCCGGGCCGGGGAGAAACTGGCAGAGGGCGACGATATCGGCGTAGGTGCGATCGTCGATCCATCGCCGCTTGGCGACGAATTCCTCGCGGAAATAGCCGAGATGGGCGACCGGACCGCCGAACGACGTGAGGCCGAGTCGCAAAAAAATGGCGAGGACCTCGGCCCAGGTCCCGGGCGCGCCGCCCGTGGAGGCGGCGGGTGTCTTTTCGGTAACCTCGGTCATCGACGCTTGTCCAATTCGTTGAAGAGTTCACGCACTTTTTCCGTCGCCACCGCAAGCGCTGCCCGCCCTTGGCGTGTTGCCCGATAGTGCCGGCGCGCGCGCCGGCCGGCGCCCTCGGTCCTGGACTTCAGGTAGCCCTTGCGCTCGAGGCCATGCAGCATGGGATAAAGCGTTCCCGGGCCGATCCTGTAGCCATGCTCGCGCAGCTCCTCGAGCATCCAGTTGCCGAAGAACTCGCCCTCTGCCGCATGATGCAGGATGTGGAGCCGGATCAACCCGGCAAGAATATCGTGATGCTTTGCTGCCGCCATGCCCACAGTGCCACGCCAATCGAAGTCCGTAATCGAATTTCGATACTAATCTTGCTTTCTTGACCTGACAACAGAGCCGAGGATCCACGCTCAAACCATTGCGCTGCGAAATTGCAGCCCTTTGATCGATATTCGATATCGAGATACGATATTAGTGGCAGTTTTCTCCGCGAGGGGCCTGCGTCCATGGATCTCTTCGTCATCGGTGCGGCGGCGCTCCTGGTGTCGGGCCTGACCCTGTTTTCGGGGTTCGGCCTCGGTACGGTGTTGATGCCCGTGTTCGCGCTGTTCTTTCCGGTGCCCGTGGCGATCGCTGCGACGGCCGTCGTCCATCTCGCCAACAACCTGTTCAAGATCGCGCTTGTCGGACGGCAGGCGGACTGGGGCGTGGTGCTGCGCTTCGGCATTCCTGCGGCGGCGGCGGCAATGGTCGGTGCGAGCACGCTCTTCCTGTTCGCGGATTTGCCTGTGCTTACGACGTACGAGCTGGGTGGACGCAAGCACGCGATCACCGCGCTGAAGGTAGTCATTGGCGCGCTGATCATCGCGTTTGCCGGTCTCGAGCTGATCCCGCGCCTTGCGAAGCTGGCCTTTCCGCCGCGCTACCTGTTCATCGGCGGCCTTCTCTCGGGATTCTTCGGCGGTCTGTCCGGCAACCAGGGCGCCTTCCGGTCGGCGTTCCTGATCAAGGCGGGACTCGACAAGGAAGCATTCGTCGGCACGGGCGTCGTGTCGACCGTGATCGTCGATACCGTGCGGTTGATCGTTTACGGCGTGTCCTTCTACACTTCCAGTTTCGTCGCACTGGAGGCGAGTGTCGCCGCTTCCGTCGTGGTGGCGGTCGCGAGCGCCTTCGTTGGCGCCTATGCTGGAGCGCGCCTGCTGGAAAAAGTGACCCTGCGTTTCGTGCAGCTCATCGTCGCCGTCGCGATGGTCGCCTTCGGCATCGCCTTGGGTGGGGGGATCATCTAGGCAACAGAGTCCATGCAGAGGAGAGGATGATGAAACGCTATGCTCTCGCGTCCCTGACGGCGATCTGCCTGGCCAGCGGACTGGGATACGTCCATGCACAGACCGACCAATCGCGTCGCATGTCTAATGCTTGGCTGCTCGATGCGCCCAATGACACCGAGCGGTTCCGCCTGCTTCAGCGGTATCTCCGGGGCTTCGATCAACCGATGTGGGAGGTCGGCGAGCGCTACCAGAAACTCTATGACGCGCTCAAGCTGGAGAACTACGACATGGCGCTGTACCAGTGGGACAAGATCAAGGTGACGATCCAGAGCGGATATCTCAAACGGCCCGCCCGCAAAGCCAACGCCGACGCGTTCCTGCTCGACCAGAACTGGGCCGTGGTGGACGCGGCTTTCAAGAGCCGGAACAAGGCGAAAGCTTGGGACGGCTTTGAATTGGCGCGCAATTCTTGCATGTCGTGTCATGAGGCGGAGAAGGTCGCGTTCATGAATAATCAGCCGCTGTTCCATGACACGGTGCCGCCGGCCAAACGGTGACGCAACGAGGCGTCCAGGGCGTATCGACGCCATAGCCGAAGCAAGAGGAATGATTTCATGAAGCCGCCGATCAAGATCGACGACAAGGTGATGGCCGGAGCGCAGCCGGGCGAGGACGACTTGGCCGTGCTCGCAAAGCAGGGCATCACCACGATCATCAACCTGCGCCGGACGGGCGAGTCCAATCAGCCGATCGCGCCGGCCGCTACGCCTTCCCGCCCCACAGCCGACGCGTGGCGATAGCGGCGCCCTCGCTGCAACTCTTGAGCTTGGCCCACACCACGTCCTCGGTGACCATCTCGCCGCCGGCGAAAGTGCAGAAACCGCAATCGCTCGAGGCGATGACGCGACTCCTGTCGCCCACGGCGTCGACCGCCTCGCAGATGCGATTGGCGATGACCTCGGGATGCTCGACGAAGTTGGTGGTCGAGTCGATCACGCCGGGCAGCAGCAGGAAACCGTCGGGAAGCTTGTTCTTCTTGAGCGCAGCGTACTCGTGCTGGTGGCGCGGGTTGGCGAACTCGATGGAGAGCGCGCCGACCTTGGCCTGGTAGAGCGCCGGCAGAATGTAGTGCATAGGGATGTCGTCGACGTGCGGGCCCTCCCAGTTGCCCCAGCAGCAATGAAGCCTGACGCGCTCGCGCGGGATCCCGGCGAGCGCCTCGTTCAGCGCCGCGACATGCATGTCGACGATCTTCAGGAACTCGGGCGTGCTCTTGTCCTGGAACAGGGTGGTGCGTTCCATGGCGAGGTCGGGTGCATCGATCTGCAGGATGAAGTCGCGTGCAATCAACTCGTATTCCTTGGCGATCTGACGGGCCAAGGCGAAAACATAAGCCTCGTGGCTGTCGTAGTGCGCGTTCAACAGGGTGGTGGCGATGATGCCGGGCGAAGGCGCCGTCATGAACGTCTCGACGGGCTTCCCGGCCTGTTGGGCGAGTGCGGCCTTGAACAGGCGGCATTCTTCCTCGGCCGAACGAAGATCGTCATAGACGACTTCGCCGATGGCCTGCGGCGCATTGCGGACCTTGGTGCGCCGGGGTGCGCGGCGGGCCCACTGGGCCGCAAACATCGGGAAGTTCGCGTAGTCGGTCGGCGAGGGCCGCTTCGATTCGCCGCCAAAGCCCTTCATGCGCTGGGCGACATAGGTCTGGAAGCCGACTCGCGGCTGCTCGCCATCGTTCACGATATCGATCCCGGCTGCGCATTGCTGGGCCACGACATGATGCACGGCTTCCTCGCCAAGGCGGGCCAGCCGCGTTTTGTCGATGGCCTCGCCCGCCTCGTCGCGGATCAGCAGATCGCTGAGCTCGGGGTTGCGCGGCAGGCTGCCGACATGCGTGGTGAGGATCCGCTCCTCGCTGCGATGCATAAACCTCTCCCCCACCCGGCTAGTCGATCGTGGCGCCGGCCGCCTTCACCACCTCGGCCCATTTGGCGCGGTCGGCCTTCACCGTGGCCTTGAACTGCGCGAGCGTCTCGTAACGCGGCGTGTTGCCGAGTTCGACCAGCTTCTTGGCAACCTCGGGATCCTCGATTGCTATCTTGAGCGCGGCGTTCATCTTGGCGGCGATCGCCGGATCGAGCCCCTTGGGTGCGAAGATGCCGAACCAGATGTAGCTCTCGTAGCCCGGCAGGCCCTGCTCGGCGATGGTCGGCAGGTCGGGCATGGCGCCGACGCGCTTGGCCGTGGTGACGCCCAGCAGGCGGACCTTGCCGGCCTTGGCGTGCTGCATCATGGCCTGCAGCAGCGCGAAGACGCAGCAGGTCTCGCCCTTCAGCACCGAGTTGGTGGCGTCCGGCCCGCCCTTGTAGGGCACATGGACCATGTCGAGGCCGGCCTGCTTGTTGAAGGCGGCAAAGGCGAGATGCGTACCGGTGCCGTTGCCGGTCGAGGCATAGCTGTACTTGCCGGGCGCCGCCTTCACCTTGGCGATGAAGTCCTGAACGTTCTTGGCGTCGATCACCGCGGGATTGATGGCCAGCACGTTGGGAATGTCGGCGATGGTCGAGATCGGCGTAAAGTCCGCCTCGACGTCGAACGGCAGCTTCTTGTAGAGCGCGGCATTGACGCCATGCGTCGCCGCCGTGCCGAGCAGGAAGGTGTAGCCGTCGGCCGGTGCCCGGAAGACCGTCTCCGAGGCGACGTTGCCGCCGGCGCCGCTCTTGTAGTCGATGACCAGCCGCTGCCCGAGCGTCTTCTCCAGCGACGGCTGCAGTAGGCGCGCCACGACATCGACCCCCGAGCCAGCGGGGAAGCCCATGTAGATGGTGATCGGCCGGCTCGGCCACTCCTGCGCCTGCACCTGCATCGATGCCGCAGAGAGGAAGAGTGCGAGCGCGCCCAGCAGAAGTCTCAGCATGCCTGTCTCCTAAAGCTCCATGATTTGGATACTATGCTGCGGCAACGCAGAGGGAAAAGCCATGGGCTACATGACCGACGAGCGCCGCATGATCCAGGAGACGGCGCGCGCCTTCGCGATGAAGGAGGTGCTGCCGGTCGCCAACAGGCTAGATCCCGAGAAAGGTGACATCCCGCGGGAGCTGATCCAGAAGCTGGCCGACATGGGCTATTTCGGCATCGTCATCCCCGAGGAACATGGCGGCATGGGCCTCGGCGTCTTCGAGTATTGCCTGATCACCGAGGAGCTGGCGCGGGCCTGGATGAGCGTCGCCTCCATCATCGCCCGCGGCAACGGCCTCGCCGCCGGTCGCGGCATGACCGAGGCCCAGCGCAAGGTGTTCCTGCCACGCGCCGCCCGCGGCGAATTCCTGGGCGCCGCGGCCATGTCCGAGCCCAATGTCGGCTCCGACCTCGGCAGCATCTCCTGCCGCGCCAAAAAGGACGGTGACGACTGGGTGATCAATGGCAACAAATACTGGTGCACGTTTGCCGACGGCGCTGACTACATCATGCTGGTGGCGCGCACGTCGGACTCGCCCGACCCCAAGCGCAAGCATGTCGGCCTCTCCTCCTTCCTGATCGAGAAGCCCCGGGGCCAGCTGCCCAAGGGCGTGAACGGCGCGCCGATCCCGAAGATCGGCTACTTCGGCTGGAAGACCTGGGAACTGGCCTTCGACGACTGCCGCCTGCCCGGCTCGGCGCTGATCGGCGAGGAAGGCCGCGCCTTCTATTACATCTCGGCCGGTCTCGAACGCGCCCGCGCCCACACCGCGGCCCGCGCCATCGGGCTTGCCCGCGGTGCGCTGGAGGACGCCACCGCCTATGCCCAGGAGCGCCGGCAGTTCGGCCAGGCAATCGGCGAGTTCCAGAACACGCGCTTCCGGTTGGCCCGCATGGCAACCGAGATCGAGGCGGCGCGCCAGCTCATGTACTTCGTCTGCGACGAGATCGACCAGAAGCGGCGCTGCGACAAGGAGGCGGCGATGGTGAAATTCTTCGCCTCCGAGATGGCCGAGCGCGTGACGTCGGAGGCGCTGCAGGTGTTCGGCGGCGCGGGCTACACCACGCTGCATGCCGTCGAACGCTACTGGCGCGACGCCCGCCTCACCAAGATCTTCGAGGGCACGTCGGAGATCCAGCAGCGCATCATCTCGGACCATCTGCTGGGCAAGCCGAAGGCGGTGTAAGAGAGCCCCTGACGGCCCGGCGTTGCGCCTCGGTGCCCTATAGCCGTCGGCGGCCGGCATCGCTTCCAGTCAATTGGGAGACACTACGACGCTTGCCGTCCCTCTAGGTGGCGCGCCATGGGGCATATAGACTGGAATGAAATTCAGAAGCATCCATCTACGGAGATACGCGCATGTTCAGGGTCATCGCTGTGTTTCGACGCTTGATATGCATCGGGGTATGCTTTCTGAGTTCAGCGTGTGCCAGCACCCAACTGAACTACAATACGGCGGACTTGGCCTCTTCGTTGAATTCCCTGACGAAGAAGCAGGTTTTCTTCAATCTTGCCCAAGCGCTCGAGGATCCGGATTTCGTTCCATCGCAGGTGACGATTTCCATCGGCACCGCCCAGACGATCAACTCGGTCAGTCCGTCGATCAGCATACCCCTTTCCCCTGCCATTGCCACGACCACGCGATTTACGAGCGCAGGGAACCCCAGTGCCCAATACGGAGCCCAGATAGGGTCCGGCAGCCCCACCCTGGGCGTCCAGGTGACCGATGCCTGGAATCAAAGCTGGACAATGGTTCCCGCAAATTCCTCGAACCAACTGAGGCGCCTGCGAACCCTCTATCAATACGTCACGGGAACGATGTCGCGCAGGAACCCCGGCACAGACCTCAGCCAGGAAGAGGCAGAGAAGCAGTTCCTGTGCGACTATCCCCTGCAGGCTCTGTCGGTTTCTCCGAACAACGAGAACGTCATATTCCGACTGGAGGGCTGCCAAGACAACAACCCCAAGTCGCCGCGCTCGCGCGTGATTCATGCCGATCCGACTTTCACCCAAGGGCCGAACTGCATCGTATGCATAGACGATCTCAATGCCCGGTCGCTTCGGCCCTATGTCAATCCGAACTTGAAATACCACTTCATACGCACCGCAGCCAAGAAGACCGATGATATGATCAGGGTCGGCGGGCATGGCACGACGGCCTTCTATGTCTGTGGGGCGGCCCAGGGAAATTGCGCCCTTGTCGCCCACCAGGAAGCCTTCGATGGCCGCAAGGCGTTCAGCGACTTCATCCTGTTCGTGTATGAGGCGATGAGCGTTCCGAGCTCGAGCGGGAGCGGACGATCGACGGGCGGCTCGTTCGTCTACTCGGTACGATGAAGCGAGAAGCGATCCTCTACGCGAAGGCGAACCGATCGTGAGAGATGTCGACAGTTTCATGTCGACGGCACCCGCACACCCGATAGGGTGGCGATCGGGTTTCACGAGGTGCTGTAGTTTTCTGCGAGCGAACGCTACCGCCCGATCAGATTCGACCTGACGTTCGCCCAGAAGCCCGGCGTGCGCGGGGTGGCGCGACTGGCGGCGGCCATCTTGCGGTAAATGTCGCCGAGCGAGCGCGCGGCGGTGTGAGCCCGGAGCTTGGTGCCGTCGGCGCCGGGCACCAGGGTCAGCTCGCGGGTGTGGAAGGCTTCGAGGCCCGGACGGTGGCCGATGCTCACCACCGAGGTTCCGGGTAGCTCCTCGATCAGGAGCTTCATGACGTTCTCCTGGCCGGCCTCGTCGAGCGCCGAGGTCGCCTCGTCCATGAAGATCCAGTCCGGCTTGTGGACCAGCACGCGCGCGAAGGCGACACGCTGCTGCTCGCCGCCCGACAGGATGTGATCCCAGCGCTCGGTCTCGTCGAGCCGGTCGCGCAGGTGATCGAGGCCGACCTTGTGCAGCATGTCCTTCAGCATCTCGTCGCCGATGCCCTCAGGGGCCGCGGGATAGAGCATGATGTCGCGCAGCGCACCGAGCGGGAAATAGGGCTTCTGCGGCATGAAGGTGATGGCGCCGGTCGGCAGGTGGATGGCGCCGCGGCCCCACGGCCAGACGCCGGCCACCGCGCGCATGATCGTGCTCTTGCCGCTGCCCGACTGGCCGCGGATCAGCACCCTCTCGGGCCGCCGGATCTCGATTTCGGCTTCTGCCACCAGCATCTGGCCATCGGGACGCGCGACGCCCAGCTCGCGCATGATGAGGCGGTCGGATTCGGTGGCCGGATGGACGACGATTCGCGCATCGTCCGGCACCTCGGCGGCATCCTCCAGGTCGGTGAGTGCCAGGTGCAGATGCACGACGCGATCGGTCGAGGCGCGCCACTCGGCGAACTTGGGGAAGTTGTCGATCAGCCACGACAGTGCCCACTGCACGCTGGAGAAGGCCTGCGCCGTCTGCATCAGGCCGCCCAGTGCGATCTCGCCACCGAGATAGCGCGGTAGGGCCACGATCAGCGGCACGATGGGGGCGAGGTAGGCGAGCGAGCTGGTAAGAAGCGAGAGATTGCCCTGGCCACGCGTCTGCACGTTCCAGGCCGCGCGCAGGTCGAACAGCGAGCCGCGCAGCCGCTCGCGCTCGTCGACCTCGCCGCGCATCAGGGCGATGCCTTCGGCATGTTCGCGCGCCCGCGTCAGCCCCGAGCGGTAGTCGGCCTCGCGGCCCTGGCGGACGTTGCCGGCATGGATCAGGCCGCGGCCCAGCGCATAGGTCAGCAGTGAGCCGATCAGGGCATAGGCGATGGCGGCCCAGACCATGTAGCCCGGCAGGTCGAACTCGAAGTCGCCCAGTTTGATCCGCATCGATCCCGACAGAATCCAGAGGACGCTGAGGAAGGTGACGAGCTGCAGGATGCACTGGAGGATGCTCTGGGCGAATTCGACGGCAAGCTCGGTGGAGACGCGGATGTCCTCGGCGATGCGGCCGTCGGGATTGTCGATCTCGTCGGCCAGCATGCCGAGCTGGTACTCGCGGCCTCCGTTCAGCCAGCGCCGGACGGTAACGTGCGAAAGCCAGGACCGCCAATTGATCTGCAGCCGGCGCTTGACGTGAAGCTGGATGGCGACGGCGACGCCGGCGGATCCGACGATGGCCGCCAGAATCCAGAGCAGCTGCAGGAGCTGCCCGACATCTTTCTTGTCGAGCGCGTTGAAGAAATCGCGGTTCCAGATGTTGAGCCAGAGGGCGATGCCGACATTGACGATGCCCAACAGCACCATGCCGCCGGTCAGCGTCCAGGCGACGAGGCGATATCCGGGCGCCGTCCAATAGCCCGAGGCAACCGCAGCAAAAGCCCGTACCGAACTGTGCGGCGTATCCAAGTTAGTCGCGGAAGCTCGGATCGATGCGATCGAGCTTCCTCAGCAATGCCGGCCAGTCGAGCACGCCGAACGGCCGGCGCGTCTTGGGCTGGTACATGGTGTAGGTGTCTTCGACCACCTTCTCCGGCACGCGCACCATCTGCGTATTGCAGGACATGGCGGCGATCTGGGTCTTGCAGGAGAGTTCCAGCCGGTGCATGGTGTTGAACGCCTCGGGAATGGTGGCGCCGGTCGTCAGCAGGCCGTGGCTGCGCAGGATGAGCGCATTGTTGTCACCCAGGCTCTTGGCCAGCGCCTCGCGCTCGGCGGTATCGAGCACCACGCCGGTATAGTCGTGATAGCTGATCTTGGCGAAGCGCATCGAGGTCTGGGTGTTGGGCAGCAACCCGCACTCCAGCGTCGAGACGGCCATGCCGGCATAGGTGTGAGTATGGATGATGCAGTTGACGTCGGGCTTGGCCATGTGGATCGCCGAGTGGATGACAAAGCCCGCGCGGTTGACGCCGTAGTCGAGGCCGTCGGGGAATTCGGGCTTGGCGAGGATGTTGCCGTCGTGATCGATCTTGAGCAGGCTCGAGGCAGTGATTTCCTCGTAGAGCAGCCCATAGGCATTGATCAGGAAGGCATGCGGCTCGCCCGGCACGCGCATGGAAATGTGGTTGGCGATCAGGTCGGACATGCCGTAGTGCGCAATCAGGCGATAGCAGGCGGCGAGATCGACCCGGGCCTGCCATTCTTCCGGTGACACTTCTGAGCCAAGGTTGGCGACTTTGGCTGGCTTGAGGGCGTGCACGGTCATGATAACGCTCCGGGGGGGCAAAATGGTTGCCAACGGTAACCCCGGAGGGCCTCGACCGGAAGGCCTTTGGGCCGCGTGGCGGGCTTGCCCGCCTTCCGCCCGTCCGTCGGCCCCGAAGAGGAGTCAGAGCTTCTTCTTGGCCGCCGGGCCGCGCAGCTCGGCCGGCAGGGGATAGGCCGTGGTCGACTTGACCCGCTCCATGGAGAAGCGCGACGTCACGTTCTTGAGCGGCATGGTGTCGATCAGGCGCTTGTAGAAGGCGTCGTAGGCCTGCATGTCGGGCACCGCCACGCGCAGCATGTAGTCGATGTCGCCCGCCATGCGATGGAATTCCATCACCTCGGGCATGGCGGTGACGGTCTGGGCGAACTTCGCCAGCCAGGCCGAGGAATGGTCTCCGGTTTCGATAGAGACGAACACCGTGAGGCCGACGCCGATCGATTCTGGCGAGATCAGCGCCACGCGCTTCAGGATCACCCCGGCCTTTTCCAGGCGCTGGATGCGCTTCCAGCACGGGCTTTGCGACAGCCCCACCCGATGGGCGATCTGGGCCAGCGACAGGCTGGCGTCCTCCTGGAGGAGCACCACGATCTTCCGGTCGATCGCATCCATTTTACCAGCACCCATGATGAAATAGCCGAGCCACTGTCGGACCTACCGCCCCAAATCTCAACCAGGCAAAATCTCAACAGATGGTTCAGCTCGGCAGCGATTCCAGGCACACCGGCCGGCCCAACCGGCCACCCAAAGCCGCGGCCAGCGCCTCGACGTCGTCGTCCAGCGGATCGGCATAGGCCGTCAGTCGCGGGTCGGCGTCCTTGAACCATGCCAGGCGCCGGACGCCCGCTTCGCACAGCAGCGTGCCCACCACACGGCCATCGACCGCGATGGTCCAGAGTGCCGGGTCCTCGCGGTCCACGAATATCAGGCGGGTCGCGCGGGTCACGATATCGCTGGCAAGGCCAAACATGCCCCAACTCTAAGGGCCGTCGCACGGCACCGGCAATGAAACCGGCAATCGAATTGTCCCGACCCTGCAGGAGAAAAATCTCCACGGCCGGCGCGGGGGAGAATTTTCGTCTCCCGGCGGTGACGGCGCGGCGCCGCTGAATTACGCTTGCAACGAAGATGGGCCCATCCGCGAGAGCCCGATCAGCCACCAACGGAGGCATCGCGATGGCCCCGACCAACCGTCTTATCGAAGCGCGTAGGGCCCAACTCCGGGCCCAGGATGAAGCCGACAAGCGCGGCAGCGCCAAGGCAGCGGCCGACGCCAACGGCCACAGACCGCCGACGGCCCGGCCAAAGGCGCGGCCGAAAGCGAAAGCTTAAGCGGTGGCGCACTACGACAGCAGTCCGATTTCCCTGTAGTACGCCTCGACCCCGGGCTGCAGCGTGGCCGGCCGCGGCAACGCCGCCAGCGTGTTCTTCGCCGTCGTTTCGGAGAGTTGCTTGGACTCCAAGTGAAGGCGCTCGACCTTGTACAGTGCGGTAGCCACCCGATGGCCGACACTGTCGGGAAGTCCGGGCCGCGCCAGCACGAAACTCCACGAACCCACCGTCGGAAGCGGATCGGCTTGGCCGCGATACATGCCGGCTGGTACGGTGAGCCTCCTCAGGAATCCGTACTTGGCCAGAATGCGATCGATCTCACCGGCATCGGGCACGAGGAAGCGGGCGCCAGCCGGACTGTTGGAGACGGCGACGAAGCCGGGCCAGCGGATGCCGCCACCCCACAGGGCGGCGACCTGGCCATCGATGACCATCGCCGGGCCGTCGCCGGCGCGATCGAGATAAACCGACTCGAAATCCTTCTCGGGATCGAGACCGATGCCGTCCACCACGGTGCGGCCCAGGATGACGAGATCGGAGCCGCGCGCGCCCCAGGCGATGGGTTGGCCCTTGAGATCGGCGATGCGGCGATAGCGACTGTCGGCCCGCACGACGAACATGCCGGGCGAAGCGTACATGGCGGTGACGACCTTGAGCGCGGTCGGCGGCCGGCCGGCGCCCGTGAAGACCTCCTGCGCCACCTCACCCTGCACCAGCGCGAGGTCGAGCTTGCCTTGCTCGAGCAACGGCACGTTCTCGGTGCTGCCCTTGGTGTTGACCTCGTCGATCTCGAGCGTCGGGTCGGCGCCCCTCAGCGCACTGATGAAAGCCGCGCCATAGACCGGGAAGCCGCCGCCAGCGGTCGCCGTGCCGAGCTTGAGCGGCGGCGTCTGCGCGCCCGCCGGTACGTTCATGAGCGCAAGTCCAGGCAAGGCTGCAAGCAGGGAGCGGCGTCCGAAGCGGGGCATGATTTCATTCTAGGGCCTTACGCCGGGTGATTCGAGCATCATGCCCCGAGCCCGGTCCATGAGGAAAAGATCGAGCATGACGTATTCCGGAGCGTCGTAGGCGTAGGGCTCGGCCCGGATGCCGGCAAGGCAATTGCGCAGGCGGCGTTTCAGCGAGCCCAGCGTCTGCCATTCGAGCCGGTAGATCGGATAGCCGGTGGGATGGGCCTCCGGGATCGTCACGCCGGCGAGCTTCTTGCCGGCATTGTCGTCGTGGCAGATCGCGCAGGACAGGTTGAGCTGGCCCTGGCGGGCCTGCCAGAGTTTCTCGCCTCGGGCGCGGAACGGCGCGAGTCGCGGATCGTCGGGCGGCGTGATCGGGAAGCCTCGCGACTGGTGTGCGACGTAGGCCGTGAGCGCCAGCAGCTCCCGGCTTTCGGAGGTCAGACTCCCGGCCCGCTGGTTGGCGGTGCGGCAGAGATCGATCCGGCCCTCGAGATCGACAGGCGCGTCGGCGCCTTTCGGGATGGCGGGATAGCGCGCGGCGACGCCCTTCATGCTGGCGACGCTGCCGTGGCAATCGGCGCAGGACTTTCCTGACGCGCCAGAGGCCTTGCCCCACAGCTCGCCGCCCAGCTGGACGAAAAGCATGCCAGGATTGGCCGTGTCGTCGTCCTGCATCTTCTGCAACACCCCGCCCATGTCCTGGGTGCCGGACCGGCGCTTGTCGGTTCCTCCCTTGTCAGCCATGCCTTGGGCCAGTGCGTAGGAGGCGATGAAGACGATCGCCAG
The DNA here is from genome assembly GCA_030679805.1 of Reyranella sp. Taxonomy (GTDB): domain Bacteria; phylum Pseudomonadota; class Alphaproteobacteria; order Reyranellales; family Reyranellaceae; genus Reyranella. The sequence goes on from JAUXST010000440.1 coordinate 24,382, forward strand.
CCCGATGCCGAAATGCCGCGCTATCATTCGACGGCGATAGCGACCCGCTCCTCGACGACGAAGCCTTCGTCGCCGGTCCAGCGCAGGCCGACCGTGCCGCTCTCGCTCGCCACGGCGAAGAAGGAGACGAACGGATTGGCGGCGATCGCGGGCGACATCTCCATGTCGAAGATCTCGGTGCCGTTCCACGTCGCGGTGAAGCGCTCGATGATGTTGCGCGGAATGATCCGGCCATTCGGGCCCGGACGGAAGCCGGTCTCCATGGGATGAAGGATCAGCGCCTTGATCTCGACGATCGAGCCGCGCTTGGCCGTCTTCGGCGCGTTGACCAGGACGTTGGCCATCAGGTCGCCTCATCGAGGCAGGCGGCCAGCGTGACGATCACGTCGGCACTGGCGCTCCAGAACTGCCCACCTGAGGTTTCGGCGATGGCGACGATCTTCTGCGAATCGCCCAGCTTGATGCGTGTGCCGACGACGGCACGGCCATTGCGCGGCCCGAGCCGGGCGGTGAAGACGTTGGGCTGCGGGTTCTTCTCGTTGAAGACGTGAATCGCCTTGATGTAGTCGGCCTCCCTCATCGGGCTCTCGACCGACACGACCAGCGGCACGGTGCTGCCGTTCTCGACCAGCGGCGGCAGATCGAGGCTCACCCGTCCCTCGCGCACCTGGGAGGCGCCCACGACTTTGCGGATGGCGCCCGCCATGGCTTCGGGCGTCGCTGACGCGGTGCCCAAGGGCAGGACGACGATGGCCCCAATGGCGGTCGCGGTGCCGGCAAGGAAACGACGGCGGTCCATTCAATCCTTCAAGGTTGCGAGATAGGCCACGACATCCTCGATCTGCGCGGCCGACAGGATGGTCTTGCCCTGGAAATTGCGGGCGACCCTCCGCAGGCCGCTCGTCCGATAGTAGGGCGGCATGATCGTGTCGGCATTGAGACGCGAGCCGTCGACGATGCGCAGCCGCAACTGGCCCTCCGACCAGCGCGACCCCGCGCCGGCAAGGTTCGGCGCCAGGTCGCCCTGGAAGCGCTCCTCGACGATCGGACCGGAGTGGCAAAGCAGGCAAAGACCGACGCCGCGGTTGGCCACGATTGCGCGGCCGCGGGCGGCGGCGCCCGGCTGGCCGGTGAGCGAGGCGGGAATGGCGTCGCCAACAATCTGTGGGGCGACCTGGAGGTCGACTTGCTGGGCGACCGCAGCCGGTGCGGCGAGAGCCAGGGCGGCGGCAAGCAGGCCCGGGCGCGACATCGCTCAGCCGAAGGTTTCGGCGGTGACGGTACGGAACCAACTCGAGGCATAAAGCGCCTCCTGGCCGCGCAAGCCGCCCACCGCGCTGAGCGCGCTCACGCCGCCCGCTCCCGGAACCTCCGCGAGCAGGCCCTTGTCCGGCCGGTAGACGCCGGCGATCGAGATGCCGTAGTCGGCGGCCAGCAGGCTGTAGCAGGTATTGATCAGCAGCGGCTGCTGTGGCGCGCGGCCGGCCAGCAGCTCGACGATGGCCGCGGCACAGACCTTTGCCTGCGCATTGGCCGCGAACGCCGACTTGGGCATCGCCCCCATGATGGCGGCATCGCCCAGCACATGGATGCCACGCTGCAGGGTCGACTCGAACGCCACCGGCTCGACCGGGCACCATCCGGTGCGGTCGGCGACGCCCGCCTTGGCGGCGATGACGCCGGCCTTCTGCGGTGGGATGACATTGGCGACGTCGGCCTTGTGGCTGCCGAACTCGGTGACGAGCGTGAGCGTGGCCGGATCGACCGAGGTCACCTTGCCGCCCTTGCTGAGCGGCACCCACTCGATCATGCCGGGATAGAGTTGGTCCCAGCCGTTCTGGAACAGGCGCTGCTTGGAGAAGGTGTCCTTGGAGTCGAGCAGCAGGAGCTTGGATTTCGGCTTCCAGATGCTCAGCCAGTAGGCGATCAGGCTGGCGCGCTCGTAGGGACCCGGCGGACAGCGAAACGGATTGGGTGGCGACGACATCACGACCAAGCCGCCGTCCTTCATGTCCTGGAGCTGCTGGCGCAGCAGCACGGTCTGGGCACCCGCCTTCCAGGCGTGCGGCATCTTCTGGGCCGCCGCTTCGTCGTAGCCGGGGATCGCTCCCCAGTCGAAGTCGATGCCGGGCGAAAGCACCAGCCGGTCCCATGAGAGCTTCGTGCCGTCGGCCAGAGTCACGGTCCGCGCGGCGGCATCGACCGCGGTCGCCGACGTTTCGGCGACGGTGACGCCAGCCCCTTTGATGCCGTCGTAGCGGAACTGCTGCTGGGAGATCTCGCGCAGATTGGCGAGCACGGAGTTGCTGAAAGGACAGGCCGTGTAGATCGGGTTGGGCTCAACCAGGGTGACACTGAGCTTGGGGTCGAGCTGCTTCAGCGTGCGCGCCGCGATGGCGCCGCCGAAGCCGCCGCCCACCACGACGACGCGGCCCGCGCCTTGGGCCGAGGCGAGCGATGGGGCCGCGAGACCGGCAGCGCCGGCGAGCTTGAGAAAGGTCCGACGCGTTGCCATCACCTACTCCGGTTGGGCCCCGAACCAGGCCGCGATCGCTTCGGTCTGCTGGTCGTCGAAGCCCTTGGCGATGCGCCCCATCACGCTGGAGGGCCACGCCCCGCTTCGGTACTCACGCATGAAGGTGACGATGTCGGCCACTTTGCGGCCGGCGATCCGCGGAATGACGGAGTCGGTCACCTTCATGGGCGCATGACAACCGGTGCACGAACTTGCACCCGGCGGAGCATCGGCCGCCTGCGCCGGGCCGCCCGACAACAATGCCAGGGCCAGCACCGACAACAGTAATCGACCCATTTACGCGCCTTTCTTCAGCTCGTGATGCATCAGCGGCAGGTTGCGTACACGCTTGCCCGTGGCTTTGGCAATCGCGTTCAGGACCGCGGGGGCGGCCACCGCGATGGTGGGCTCGCCGACGCCTCCCCAGAAATCCCCGGTCGGGACCAGCACGGTCTCGACCCGGGGCATCTCGTCCATGCGCATCACGTTGTAGCTGTCGAAATTGGTTTGCTCGACGGCACCGTCCTTGACGGTGATCTCGCCGTAGAGCGCCGCCGACAGGCCATAGACGAATGAGCCCGCGACCTGGCGCTCGATCTGCGCCGGGTTGACGACATGGCCGGGATTGGTGGCCGCCGTGATCTTGTGGATTTTCAGCGCGCCTTCGGGACTGACCGAAACCTCGGCGACGCCGGCCACGTAGCTGCCGTAGCCCATGACCTGCGAGATGCCGTGGAAATGGCCGGCCGGCAGTGGCTTGCCGTAGCCTGCCTTGTCGGCGGCGGCCTTCAGCACCGCAGCCCACTTGGGCTTCAGCAGCTTCAGCCGGAACGCCAGTGGGTCTTGGCCGGCGGCGGCCGCCAGCTCGTCCATGAAGCATTCCATGTAGACGGCGTTCTGGTTCACGTTCACGCCACGCCAGAAGCCCGGCGTGATGTGCGGGTTGCGCATCGCATGGTCGATCAGCAGGTTCGGCACGTTGTAGCCGTAGGCTGCCTCGACGCCGCTCGCCATCAGGCCCTGGAACGTCGCGGGGTCCATGCCGTTCACCAGGTTCCCCGGCAGCAGCGAGGCCAGGATCGACTGGCCGGAGATGCGGACCCGCAGTCCGACCAGGTTGCCCTGGGCATCGAGGCCGCCCGTGAGCTTGCACATCGTGATCGGATGATACTGGCAGTGGGTCATGTCTTCTTCGCGCGACCAGATCAGCTTGACCGGCGTGCCGGGCATCTCCTTGGCAACCAGGACGGCCTGACGGACATAGTCCGAGCGGCCGCGCCGGCCGAAGCCACCGCCCAGCATGAGCTTGATGACATCGCATTTGGCGACCGGCAGGCCGGACGCCTCGGACGCGGCGGCCAGCGCCGCCTCGCCGTTCTGCGTGCCGCACCAGACCTCGCACTTGTCGGCCGTGACGCGCGCCGTGGCGTTCATCGGCTCCATGGTGACGTGGTGCTGGTAGGGAAAGCTATAGGTCGCCTCGACCTTCTTGGCGGCTCCGTCGATGGCGGCCTTGGCGTCACCCACCTTGTTGCCGACGAAGGCTTCGGGCGCGTCGAGGCCTTCCGTCAGCAGGGCGGCGATGGTCTCGCTCGAGACCTTGCCGAGGTCGCCGATGTCCCACTCGGCGGGAAGTGCCGCGAGTGCGGTGCGGGCGTTCCAGTAGGTATCGGCCACGACCACGACGGCATTGCCGTCGATCGCCACGACCTTCTTCACACCGGGCATCTTCTCGACCCTGGCGGCATCGAAGCTCTTGAGCTTCCCGCCGATCACCGGACAGGCGCGCACGGTGGCCACGAGCATGCCGGGCATCGTGAAGTCGATGCCGTAGATCTGCTTGCCGGTGACCTTGTCGAGCGTGTCGAGCCGCTTCACCGGCTTGCCGGCGATCTTCCAGTCCTTGGGGTCCTTGAGCTTCACCCCCTTGGGCGGCTCGATCTGGGCCGCTGCCGCTGCGACCGCACCGTAGGTGAGCTTCTTGCCCGAGGGCTTGTGGGTGATGACGCTACTGGCAGCACTGCACTCCACCGCCGGCACCTTCCACTGCGCCGCAGCCGCGGCGATCAGCATCTCGCGCGCCATGGCGCCGCCTTCGCGGACATACTGGTTGCTCTCGCGGATGCCGCGGCTGCCGCCGGTCGAGAAGTTCTTCCAGACGCGGCCACGCTTGAGGTTCTCGCCCGGCGTCGGATATTCGGTCGTGACCTTCTTCCAATCGCACTCCAGTTCCTCGGCGACGAGCTGGGCGAGGCCCGTCAGCGTGCCCTGGCCCATTTCGGAGCGGGCGATGCGGATCACAACCTTGTCGTCGGGCATGACCACGACCCAGGCGTTGAGTTCCTTGGCCTCGGCGGCATGCGCCGTCCCGAAGGTACTGAAGCCCAGCGAGAAGCCGCCGGCGACGGCGGCGCCGCTGACGAGGAAACCCCTACGACGAAGAGAGGGGTGGCGGAGAGAGGGACGGCGGAGGGACGTCTGATGGATGGTCATGATGCGTCCTCCCTTCAGACCTTGGCCGCGGCGTGGATGGCTTCGCGGACCTGCTGGTAGGTGCCGCAGCGACAGATGTTGGTCATGGCCGCGTCGATGTCGGCATCCGTCGGCTTGGGCTTGGCGGCGAGCAGCGCGGTGGCCGCCATGATCATGCCGCTCTGGCAGTAGCCGCATTGCGGGACGTCGAGTTCGACCCAGGCCTTCTGGATCTTGGTGAGCGTGCCGTTGGCGGCCAGCGCCTCGATGGTCACGATCTTGCGGTTGCCGACGGAGTTGACGGGAACCTGGCACGAGCGGGTCGCCACGCCGTCGATGTGGACGGTGCAGGCGCCGCACTGGGCGATGCCACAGCCATATTTCGTGCCGGTGAGATTGAGTTGCTCGCGCAGGACCCACAGCAGCGGCGTACGCGGATCGGCACTATGGTTGAGCGCCTTGCCGTTGACGTTAAGGACAGCCATCCCGGTCTCCTGTTGTTTGGAGTATGGCGGTCAGCCTAACCGAGCGAGCGGGCGACGCCTATAGCGACGCCGAGCCTCACGGATGTGTGATAGCGGGCCGAGTCAGAATCTCCGGAAAGTCTTCCTATCTTGCGCGGCCCGTTCGACCCCGGGGTATTGATTCAAAAGGATTTTCGCCGACGGGAATGGGAAAGAAAGTGTCGAATTTTTCGACTTCCATTCGCCCTGCCGAAACCCGTGATTCAAATCGTTCGGACGATCGATAGAACGAGGCCAAGAAATCGGAAATCCGTAGGAAAAAGTCAAGGGCAGCCGGCTAGCCGATGCTGACTTCGAAGACGCGCCGGTAGTTGCCGCCCAGGAGTTTTGCCGTCTCGTCGGCGTTGAAGCGCGTTCGCAACGCGGCGGCGAGCTGCGGCAGGTCGGCGTAGCTCGGCATCGTACTGCCGCCGGGCAGGCCCATCTGGTCGGTGCCGAGCCCGACGTGGTCGATGCCGGCCACGTCGACCATCCGCGCGAAGCCGTCCATGGCATAGGACACGATGTTCGGGAAATAGGCCGGGATCGGCCAGATGCCGATGACGCCGCCGGTCGCGGCGATGGCCCGCGCATGGTTCGACGTGATCTGCCGCGTCCACGGCGTCTGCCGGTCGCTGAGCGAGGTGTGCGACAGGACGAGCGGCTTGGACGTCGCAGCGGCCGCCTTCTTCACCAGCTCGTAGGGGCCGTGCGCCACGTCGACCACGATGCCCATCTGGTTGCAACGGCGGATCACCTCGGCACCGAACGCCGTCAGCCCGCCATGGATGCTGGGTTCGGTCTGGATGTCGCCCAGTTCGTTCGGCCGGTAATGCGTGAGCTGCAGATGGCGCAGCGCCCAGCGCTGATGGGCCTCGTCGAGACGCTCGATCCGGCCTTCGAGGAAATCCGCGCCTTCTGACGAGACGATGACGGAGGGCCGGCTGGACCGGGCCGCGCGCAGTTCCGCCGCGGTCCGGATGATCGGCAGATCCTGGTCGCGGGCGAGCTTGTGCAGCGCCGAAAACGAGGATTGGCTGAAGCTGTATAGTTCGCCGGGCCTGGGGTCCCGCCCCGGCCGCAGGCGACCGCCGCTCGTCGTAATGATCGGCGAATCGGAAACAACCGCGAGGCAGATCGCAGAGACGCCGCCCCGGCTCATCGGACTGGCGATGTCGAGCGCCTGGCCACGGCCGAAGCTCATCTGGATGATGTTGCCGGCATGGCTGTGGACGTCGACCGCCGTGCCGTCGGCAGCTTGCGCCATCGCGGGCACCGGAAGACAGAAGAGCGGGCTCGCGGCCATCAGCGCGCGGCGCGTCATCCCGGGCTTCACGCTGGCGCCGTGCAGTTGATAGCGCCATCCTTCGCCATCGAACGACACCCGCCAGGTGCCGCTCAGCCGCAGCGCGCCGCGACCGCGCTCCAACGGCCGATCGGCGAAGACCTCGACCACCGCCAGCGGATTGTTGGGCACGCAGCCCTGGCAGCAGCCGGGCTCGGCCATCATCAGGAAATGGCCGGTGCGTCCGGACGGCAGCGATGTGAGCGGAAAACCGGTGATCTCGACAGGCTTGCCATCGGCCTTGTCGGCGCGCGGCTTGCCGAGGTCTTGCCACGACAGGCGCATCTAATCTCCCTAGAGCTTGGGAGGTGGATAATAGGGCCTTTCGCCCAGAGCCTGCACGCGCTTCCAGAAATCCGGACCCGACGCCTTGCCGACCTCGTCGAGGTCTGCCGCCTGTCGCCACAGGCTCCACGACTCCGGATGCAGGTTGATCGCCTCGTTCATCTGGCGATCGCCCTCGACCGTGCTGCCATGGGCACGCAGCCAAACGCCGAGGCGGAACCGTACCCGCGCCTCGGCGATCTGGGGCGTCACCTTCGGCAGCCCCGCCCGGGCAGCGTCGGCCGGCAGCGCATGCTTGCCGGTGTTGACCCAGGCGCGCACGGCATCGAGATAGGCTTCGCGCGCCGCCAGCCGCTCGGCCTGGTCCTCGGGCGACATGGTCCTGGTCTTGAGATCCATGCGGCGGAAATGGTCCGTCGATCCCGCTGTTTCGGGCGGGCGCACGATCCTGCCCTGCTCGTCGATCCAGATCGCCTGCGGCACGTTCACGAGATTATAGAGATCCTCAAGGCGATGCTCGGTGTCGACGAGCTGCCAGTACGACGATTTCGCCTGCTCGATCCAGGGGCGCGCATGATCGGCGCCGCGGCTTTCCTCGGCCACGGCCACCACCATGAAATTCTTGTCCTTCAGTTCGTCGTAGAGAGCCTGCCACACGGGCAAGTCAAAACGGCAGCCTCACCAACTGGCCCAGGTGGCGACGAAGACTTTCTGACCACGCAGCTGCGAGAGCGACCGCGGCGTGCCGTCGATGTCCGGCAGGGTGAAGTCCGGCGCCTGCAGCCCCTCGAGAGCGGCGTTGCGCTCATCGGCCGGGGCGCCCAGCGCCCACACGTCGCGCGCCTCGCTGGCGATCACGGGCCCGCCGAGCTTCGTCCAGAAGGCTTCGACGTCGACTTCGGTCCCCTTCACCGCCGACGCCGGCATCGCCACGCATGCCTCGGCGCGGCACATGCCCTCGGGCTTCAGCGTCCAGCCGGTAACGCGCTCGGCATCGGCAGCGGTCATCCACAGGCCGTCGCGGGTGACGACGTCGAATTCGTCAATGGGGGTAAGGATCTTTGTCATGTGCTGGCTCCTCGTCTCGCCCCCCTCCCTACCCTCCCCCTCCGGGGGAGGGTGAAGAAAAGCTCCCTCCCCCGGAGGGGGAGGGCTGGGGTGGGGGACTACTTCGGCACCGAGATCGTCACTTCCTTGGAGGTGATGAACTCGAGCAGCACCGGCACGCCCTTCTTGGTCTGCTCGATGCCGCGCTTGATGGCGGGAATGATGTCCTCGGGCTTGGTGACCCGCTCGCCGTAGCCGCCGAATGCGCGGGCCATCGCCGCATAGTCGCCCGAGATGTCGGTCGAGCGGTACTTCTCGGTCGAGACCTTCATGATGTGAAGCTCGATTGCCATCGAGAAATTGTTGAGCAGGATCGACATGATCGGAATGCGCTCGCGCACCGCGGTCTCGAAATCCATGCCGGTGAAGCCGATCGCGGCATCGCCCCAGACGTTGATGCAAAGCTTGTCCGGGCAGGCGAGCTTGGCGCCCATGGCGAGGCCGAGGCCGTAGCCCAGCTGGGTGGTCTTGCCCCAGCCGATGTAGGTGTGCGGCGCCGTCGTCTTCCAGAACGGCGAGAGCTGGTCGCGCGGGCTGCCGGCATCGTGGGTGATGATGGTGTTGGCCTTGTCGACGGTATTCTGCAGGTCCCACAGCACCCGGTAGGGGTTGAGCGGCGCCTCGTTGTTGGTGAGCTTGGGCATCCACTCCTTGAGCCACTCGTCGGCCATCGGCTTGATCTCGGCCACGACGGGGCCCGAGTCGCGCTTCTTGCCGCCGACCAGCTTGCTGCACTCGTCGATCATGGCGCGCAACGCGAGCTTCGCATCGCCGATCAGGCCGTACTGGGCGCGCACGTCCTTGTTGAGATGGTTGGGATCCAGCGTCGTGTGGATCACCGTCTTGCCCTTGGGCATCGAGATGCCGAAGTTCGTCTCGGTGAAGGAGCAGCCGACGCCGAACAGCACGTCGCAATTGTCGAGGAAGTGCCTGACCTGCTTCGGATAGGCGCGGCCGCCCGAACCGAGCGACAGCGGATGGGTCTCGTCGAAGCTGCTCTTGCCCTGCAGCGAGGTGCAGACCGGAATGGCCAGGAGCTCGGCCAGCTCCTTCAGCTCGTCATAGGCCTCGGCCCAATGCACGCCATGGCCGGCATAGATGATCGGGCGCTTGGCTGCGACCAGCACCTTGGCGGCTTCCTTCACCGCCGCGGGATCGGGGCCGTATTTGGTCGCGACGACCGGCTCGTAGGTCAGCGGATCGGGCGCGTCCTCGACATTGGCCTCGGCCGGGAACTCGATGATCACCGGCGCGCCGCGGCCGTTGCGCAGCAGGCTGAAGGCCCGGCGCATGATGTTCTCGATTTCCTTGCCCGACGTGATCGGCTCGGCGTGCTTGGCGACATGCGCCATGGCCAGCGTCGAATTGAAGTTGGGCGGCACGTGCGCGATGCGCCGCGGATAGCCCGCCGGGATCACCAGCAGCGGCACCGATTCGCCGAAGGCCTGAGCCACGCCGCCATAGGCGTTCTCCGAGCCCGGTCCGCTCTGCATGCAGAAGACGCCCATCTTGCGGCCCTTGGTCAGGCGCGACATGGCGTCGGCCATGTGCAGGCCGATACGCTCCTGGCGCACGATGATCGGGCGGATGTCGATCGCCGCGCAATGCTCGATCAGATGGTTGACGGGATAGGCAAAGAGATATTCCACGCCCTCGCGCTTGAGGATTTCCGCGACTGCCGGACCGGTCTTCATTTTGATCTCTCCCCTATTATGGAGCCCGACTGAAGCTCTCCCCCTCCCTGCCCTCCCCCTACGGGGGAGGAAAAGAAATCATATCCCCTCCCCTGTAGGGGGAGGTGCCCGAAGGGCGGAGGGGGAAGGCTACATGAGGGCTATTTGTTCAATTCCTTCATCGCGCTGTCGAGACCGCCCAGGGTGAGCGGGAACATGCGGTTGGAGCTCAGTTGCTGCAGCAGCTGGATCGACGGCGTGTAGCTCCAGTGCCGCTCGGGCACCGGATTGAGCCACACCATGCTGCGGTAGGTGTCGGCCACGCGCTGGATCCAGGTCTGGCCAGATTCCTCGTTCCAATGCTCCACCGAGCCGCCCGGATAGGCGATCTCGTAGGGGCTCATCGAGGCATCGCCGACGAACAGCACCTTGTAGTCGGCCGGATAGGTATGGAGCAGCTGCGCCGTCGAGAAGGTGTCGACGTGGCGGCGGCGGTTGTCCTTCCACAGCTTCTCGTAGAGGCAATTGTGGAAGTAGAAGAATTCGAGATGCTTGAATTCGGAGCGCGCCGCCGAGAACAGCTCCTCGCAGACGCGGATATGCGCATCCATCGAGCCGCCGATGTCGAACAGGATCAGCAGCTTCACCTTGTTGCGTCGCTCC
>JAUXST010000448.1 GCA_030679805.1 Reyranella sp.
TAGCCGCGCGAAGTGTGGCGTCTCGAATCATGGGAACGAGCACAACGTCTGCTGCCCATGCTTCGAGACGCGACCGTCCGGGTCGCGTCAGGGCAGGGGTTACCCCGCCCGACTCAGCATGAGGTTGATGTTGGATCAACATCGGCGCGAAGAGCTACTTCGCCCTATCCGCCGGCAGCTTGTCCGCCGTCTCGAGCATCAGCCGCTCGACGCGGATCTGCAATCGATTGCAAATCGATACGGCGAATTGCGCTTTCATTCCAAGGTGTTGGGAAATCGGACCAGCGGCCGATTGCAACTATCCCGATTCAAGTTGCAATAGGCGGCGGCGCGTGGACGCGCGAGAGACGGCTAGGATTCGCGGGTCAGACGGGCGATAATGCGTCTTCTAGAGGAGAGTTCATCATGTTGCTCACGGCTGTCCTCATTCCGGCGCCGGAAGGCGGATACATCGCCGCCAATCCCGAGACCGGCACGACCTCGCAAGGCGAGACGATCGAGGAGGCCGTGGCCAATCTGCGGGAAGCCACGGAACTCTACCTGGAAGAGTTTCCCCTGCCCTCCGCCACCGGCCGATCGCTCATCACGACCTTCGAAGTCGCCGTGAATGCCTAGACTGCCGCGCGTTTCCGGGCGCGAGGCCATTCGCGCCCTGGAAAAACTCGGCTTCGTGGTCACGCGGCAACGCGGCAGCCACGTCGTTCTGCGGCGAGGATCGGTCGGTTGCGTCGTCCCCGACCACAAGGAGCTGAAGACCGGCACCCTCTCCGGCGTCCTGAAACAGGCCGGCGTTTCCGTCGAGGAGTTCCTCGCCGCGTCGAATTGAGGGCCCTCAATCAAGGTCACCGCCGAAAAGACAGAAGCCGGCTGACCGGCATTTCTTCTCCTCCCCCAGGCATGCCTGGGGGAGGTGGCCGCAGGCCGGAGGGGGAAAGCCCCAAAGAGGATGTCCGAAACTTTCCGATCTGAAATCGGCGAGCAGTCGTGCCGTCGGCCTTCCCCCTTCGCCCCCTCCGGGGGCACTTCCCCCGCTGCGCGGGGGCAGGGAAGAAATCGGAGGAGAAGAGTCACTTCACCCGATCCGCCGGCAGCTTGTCCGCCGTCTGCAGCATCAGACGCTCGACGCGGCCGCCCTTCACCAGATGCGTCTGCAGCACCTCGTCGATGTCTTCCTTTGTGGGGCAGGAATACCAGACGCCTTCGGGATAGATCACCACGGTCGGTCCGAGCTCGCAGCGGTCGAGGCAGCCGGCGCTGTTGATGCGCACGTTTTTCAGGCCGAGTTCCTTGGCGCGGTCCTTCATGTGGTCGCGCAGCGCTTCGCCGCCGCGCTCGGCACAGCAGCCGCGCGGATGGCCGGCCGGGCGGCGGTTGGTGCAGCAGAAGACGTGGGCTTCGTAGTAGGGCGCGGGATCGGTTGGCTTGGCGCGCGTGCTCATCGCTCGCTCAGCCCTTCTTGGCCGTGCCGGAGGCGATGCCGGCGAGCTGCTGCCAGAAGACCTGCTGCATCTGCTGCATCTGCTCGACGCCCTGCATCGAGGCCGGCAGCCAGGTCTTGAAGACCTGCTCGGGGTTCATCGAGTTGAGGCTCGACTTCAGCCGCTCCTCGATCTCGCCCATGATGCGGTCCTGCATCGGCTTGATGTCGGGCAGGCCGAAGAAGGCGCGGGCTTCCTCGGGGCTACAAGTCACTTCGACGTTCACTTTCATGACAGGCTCTCCGTTTTGACCTGGCCTCTGCCCGAAGGGCCGAGGCCGCGGTACCGTCTCTCGCTCTTTGCGGACAAGCTTAGCATGCTATTGCCCCGGGATGACGACCCCTCCCTGTCGATCCGGGCGAACCGCTGGCCCAGCCTGCAATCGAACACGCGCCCTGCACCAAGTCGCATTTCCCCTGGCGCTGCACGTCATAGTAGGCTCCCCGCGCCGGGCCTTCCGGCGGGGGAGAAAACGCAATGAATGGACGGACGCTGGTGGCCCATGGCCGCCTGACGATGCTTGTCGGCCTGGCACTCGCAGGCTCGGCCTGCGCGACGGTGGTCGGCGGAACGACCCAGGAAGTCTTCATCGAGTCGGAGCCGACCGGCGCGGCCTGCAAGGTCGATCGCCTGGGCGCCAATGTCGGCGTGGTGAATCCGACGCCGGGCCGGGTCAATGTCTCGCGCTCCAAGGAGACGATGATCGTGAGCTGCAACCGCGACGGCTACGAGCAGTCGAACGAGGTCCTGGTGTCGAGCTTCACCGGCGCCACCGTGGGCAACATCCTGCTGGGCGGCGTGGTCGGCATCGTCGTCGATGCAGCATCGGGCGCCAACAACAAGTACCCCGACCGCATCATGGTCGTGCTGACGCCGGCAAGTTTCCCGAACGACGCCGCGCGCGACGCGCACTTCGCCGGCATCAGGACGCGGCTCGAGGAAGGCTCTGCCGCCGAGATCAAGCTGATCCAGAGCCGGTGCAGCTCGACCAATCGCGAGATCTGCACGATCGAGGTCAAGCAGCTCACCGACGCCCGCGACAAGGCGCTGGCCGACCTCGACCGCAAGCGCCTCGCCGCCAAGGTCGCGGCTGGCTGAGCCGCTCTGCGGGCCTGCCTTGTCACCCTGCACGAAGCGACGCATCCTGCGGGCCAATCCCACAGGAGTTTCGCTTCGTGCAGCTTCAGCTAAAAACCTGGCAGTTCGTCGAGGATTATCTAAAGACCAAGACCGGCATCATCATTCCGATCGGCTCGACCGAGCAGCACGGCCCGACCGGCCTGATCGGCACCGACGCGCTCACCGCCGAGATGATCGGGCGCGGCGCGGGTGAGAAAGTGGGCGCATTGGTGGCGCCCACCATCTCCGTCGGCATGGCGCAGCATCACCTGGACTTCGCCGGCTCGATCACGCTGAAGCCCACGACGCTGATCGCCGTGGTGCACGACACCGTGCTCTCGCTGGCGCGGCATGGCTTTACGCGCTTCTTCTTCGTCAACGGCCACGGCGGCAACATCGCCACCGTGACGGCGGCGTTCTCCGAGATCTACGCCGAGCGCTCGATGGAGCGGATGTCGAACCAGCCATCGGTCAAGTGCGCATTGCGCAACTGGTGGGACGGGGCGGGCGTCAAGGCGCTCAGCCGGGAGCTTTATCCGACCGGCGAAGGCAGCCATGCCACCGCCTCGGAGGTGGCGCTCACCTGGTACAAATATCCCGAGACCATGAACCGCACGCAGCTCGAGCCGCGCATCGCGCCCAACGGCTCGTTCGCCGATGCCGAGGACTATCGCCGCGCCTTCCCGGACGGCCGCATCGGCTCCGATCCGAGCCAGGCCACGCCCGAACACGGCAAGCGCTTCTACGACACCGCCGTCGAGGAAGTGGCGCGCGACTACGAGGCGTGGGTGGCGAGGTAGGCGAAACCCACAAAGCGCAAAAAATTACGGAGGAAACAAATCATGCGAGTCGGATTCATTGGCCTCGGCATCATGGGGGCGAGTCTCGCCGCCAATCTGCAGAAGGCCCAGCACAAGGTGACGGTTCACGACGCCCGGCGCGCCGCGGCCGACAGCCATATCGAAGCGGGCGCCATCTGGGCCGAAACGCCCGCCGAGGTCGCGCAGAACTCCGACGTGGTCTTCACTTCCCTGCCCGGCCCGCCCGAGGTCGAGGCGGTGGCGCTCGGTCCCAACGGCATCCTGGCCGGCATGAAGCGCGGCGGTGCCTACTTCGATCTCTCGACCAACTCGCGCGCCACGGTGCGCAAGATCGCCGCCGCCTTCGCCGAGAAGGGCGCGCACATGCTCGACGCGCCGGTGAGCGGCGGGCCGCGCGGCGCCAAGACCGGCAAGCTCGCGATCTGGGTCGGCGGCGACAAGGACGTGTTCGAGAAGTTCAAGGACGTGCTGGGCGCGATGGGCGACCAGGCGCGCTATGTCGGGCCGATCGGCCAGGCGACCGTGGCCAAGCTGGTGCACAACTGCGCCGGCTACGCCATGAATTTGGCGCTGGCCGAGGTCTTCACCATGGGCGTCAAGGCAGGCGTCGAGCCGCTCGCCCTGTTCGAGGCGGTGCGCCAGGGCGCGCTCGGCCGCCGGCGCACCTTCGACGGGCTGATCGACCAGTTCCTGCCCGGCACCTACGATCCACCGGCGTTCATGCTGCGCCACGCCCACAAGGACGTGTCGCTCGCGGTGGCGCTCGGCAAGGAAGTGAGCGTGCCGATGCGCGCCTGCAATCTCACGCTCGAGGAGATGACCGAGGCGATGAACCGTGGCTGGCAGGAGCGCGATTCGCGCTCGGCGATGCTGCTGCAGCAGGAGCGCGCCGGCGTGAAGATCGCCGTCGACGCCGAAAAGCTTTCGGCCGTGGTGAAAGCCGGCAATGGCTGAGACAACTGGGGCTGAGCCACAATACGAGATCTTCGCCATCCGCTACGCTTGGCGAGATGCCAAGCGTTCCGACCATTTCATCGGCGGCGACCCGCACGACGGGCCGATGCCGATGGACTATTTCACGTGGATCATCCGGGGCGACAGCCGCACCATCGTGGTCGACACCGGCTTCACGGCGGAAGTGTCGGCCAAGCGCGGACGCACGCACCTGCGCTGCCCGATCGAGACGCTGTCGGAACTGGGCATCGATCCAGATTCGGTGGACGACGTGGTGCTGACGCACCTGCACTACGACCACGTCGGCAACTTCCACAAATTCGCTCACGCGCGCTTCCATCTGCAGACGCGCGAGATGGGCTTCGTCACCGGCCCCTACATGCGCTACCCCAAGTTCGGCCACAGCTTCGAGGTCGAGGACGTGGTCGGCATGGTGAAGCTCAACTTCAAGGGCCGCGTCGAGCAGCACAACGGCGACTTCGAGCTGGCACCGGGCATCAGCCTGCACCATGTCGGCGGCCATACGCCGGGCCTGCAGATCGTCCGCGTGATGACCAGGCGCGGCTGGGTCGTGCTGGCGTCAGACGCGGCGCACTACTACGAGCATATGCAGAAGAACCGCTTCTTCGTGCAGGCCTTCAATCTCGGCGACATGATCGATGGCTACCGGACCTGCGAGCGCCTCGCCGCCTCGCCCGACCACATCGTCCCCGGCCACGACCCGTTGGTGATGAAGTTCTATCCCGCCGTCTCGCCCAAGCTCGAGGGCGTGATCGTGCGGCTCGACGTGCCGCCGAAGAGAGAGGGCTGACCCGCTACCGCCGCACCCGCTCGCGATGCAGGATGTAGAGACCGGAGCCCACGATCACGGCGATGCCGGCCAGCGCCAGCGCGTTGGGCACGTCGCCCCACACGACGTAGCCGATGCCGAGCGCCCACAGGATCGAGGCGTAGCGGAACGAGCCGATGACGGAGAACTCCGCGCCCGAGCGCAGCGCGATCACCAGGAACTGGTAGCCCGCCGCCAGCAGCAGCGAGGACGCGACCAACAGGCCGATCTCGTAGGCCGTCATCGGCTGCCAGCCGTCCACGAAGATCCAGGCGCAGCCCGCCAGAGCCACCGCCACGGCCGAAGCGAAGGAGACCACCAGGGTCGGCACATTGGCCGGCAGGTAGCGGCCGAGAATGTCGCGAAAGGCGCCGATGAAGGTGCCGAGCAGCACCACCCAGGCCCAGACGTCGATATCGCCCGGCCGCGGCTGGATCACCAGCAGCACGCCCAGGAAGCCGACGATGACCGCGCTCCAGCGCCGCCAGCGCACCGTCTCCTTGAGCAGCAACACGGCCAGCGCGGTGAAGATGAGGGGCGTCGAGAGGTTGATGGCGGTGGCGATGGCGAACTGGGTGTGGAACAGCGCGATGAGATAGACGATCGCAGCCACCGCCTCGAGCGCGCCGCGCAGCAACACGTGCGGATGAACCACGCCGCTCACCCGCCGCCAGGCGCCGGTCGCCAGCAGCGCCAGCGCGCACCACAACGTGGCGAAGAGGCCACGCACGCCGATCGCCTGCACCGATGGCACAGTTTCGGCGGCGAGCTTGATCAGCGCGTCGTTGAAAATGAAGACCACGACCGCCGCCGACATCGCCAGGATGCCGCGGGTATTGTCGATCATGGGCACCTGTTTCGGTGAGAAGGGGCAACTTTGCCTGCGCCGGTTCGGCGGCCCGGCCAGCAGCCCGGTCAGCGCAAGGGCTGCCCGGATAGCACTTTTGCCTGTCTTCTCAAACCGACCGGCTTCTCAGGCCGATCGAACGGCGTCAGTAGCTCTTGTAGCCCAGGAACTTGCCGGACATGGCGATCTTCACCCGGTCGCCCTTCTGGTCGGGCTGGCGCTCCATGGTCATGTCGAAGTCGATGGCGCTCATGATGCCGTCGCCGAACTCTTCCTGGATCAGCTCCTTCCAGGTCGTGCCATAGACCTGCACGAGTTCGTAGAAGCGGTAGATCAGCGGATCGGTCGGCGGCACCTGGGGCAGCGAGCCGCGGTACGGCACTTCCTGCAGCAGCAGCACTTCTTCCTTGCCGAGTCCGAACAGCTTGCCGGCCTTGGTCGCCTGCTCCTTGGTCATCTTCATCTGGCCCATGCAGGCCGCGGTGACGATGATCTTCGACGCGCCGCCGATCTTCTTGGCGATCCCGTCCCAGGTGAGTTCTTTCATGCGCTTGGCGGTCAGGATCTTCTCGGTCACTTCAGCCCGTTT
>JAUXST010000457.1 GCA_030679805.1 Reyranella sp.
ACAGGCCGGTGCCGGCCTATGCTGGCGGCATCTCGCTGGGCTACCAGGCGCCGGATTCACTGGCGGCCGAGGCCGTGCCCATGGTCGAGGCCGGCTACAAGGCGCTGAAACTGCGCATGGGCGACAACGTAAAAGCCGACATCGCGCGCATGACGGCCGTGCGTCGTCGCCTCGGCGACGAGATCGTGCTGCTGACCGACGCCAACACCGGCTACACGGTCGAGGACGTGCGCCGCGTCATGCCGGCGATGGACGAGCTTGGCATCGCCTGGCTGGAGGAGCCGTTTCCCGCGCACGACCACCGCTCCTATGCCATGGCCAAGGGCTTTGGCCGCACGCCGCTGGCGGCGGGCGAGAACCATTATACGCGCTTTGAGTTCCACCGGCTGATCGAGGATGGCAACATCACCATCCTGCAGCCCGACCTCTCCAAGAGCGGCGGCATCACCGAGGTCCAGCGCATCGCCGCCGCCGCCTCGATGTGGAAGCTGCCGATCCATCCGCACAGTTCGATGACCGGCCTAAACCACGCCATCTCGATTCACTTCCTGGCCTCGATCGACAACGGCGGCTACTTCGAGGCTGATCTTTCCGTGGCCAACAAGTTCCGCGATGAACTGGGCAGTGCGCCGTGGCAGATCGGCGAGGACGGCTGCGTACGGCCGCTCGACAAGCCCGGCATCGGCGTCGAGATCGACGAGAAGTTCCTGATCGCTCACCCGGTGATCGAAGGACCCGGGTACGTCTGATCCCATGGGAGCGCTACCCCGCCGCGATCAGGTCGCTCGCCTTCTCCGCGATCACGTTGGTCGCGGCGTAAGTATTGCCCGACACCATGGTCGGCATGCAGGAAGCGTCGGCGACACGCAGGCCCTGCAGACCCAGCACGCGCATGCTCAACGGATCGACCACAGCCCGGGGATCGGTGCCGAGCTTGCAGGTGCCGACGGGATGATAGGTCGTGGAGCCGGTGGCGCGGGCATGGGCCATCCATTGCTCGTCGGTCTGCACGTCGGGGCCGGGGAAATTCTCGCGGATCACGTAGCCGGCAAGCGGCGGCGTCGCCAG
>JAUXST010000460.1 GCA_030679805.1 Reyranella sp.
CCGCCTCGGCACCCACGTCCCCGGCCGGCCGCGCAGCTATCGCTCGCTGGGCTTCCATCTGTTCCGCGTGGTCGATGCCTTCCTCGACGCCAACGAAGGCATCACTTTGGTCCAGGCGATGTTCCGCGAGGAACCGGCCGCCGATGCCGACACCGCCGCTCTCGTCGCCTACGGCACCAAGGTTCGCCAACGCTTCCGCGACTGGTGGGCAGCCGGAAACACCGCCGGCACGCGCACGCTCGACACCTATTACGGGCCGCAAAGCCTGCACGAATTGCTCGAGCGCACGACCTGGCATTCCGGCCAGCATGTCCGGCAATACATGATGCTGCTCGAGCGCGAGAGCCAGACGCACGGCCGGCCCCTGGTCGAGGCCGACTTCGCCCGCCTGCCGATGCCGCAGAACGTCTGGGACGGCTGAAGCAACCTCTCGTCAATACAGGCGTTCTCTGGGGGAGAACTTCACCCCCCAAGCGGAGAACGACCATGCGCGCCAACGGCACGGCCACGGCCGACAGCACCAAGGATCTGGTCAAGGAAATCTCGATCCTCAAGGCGCAGCTCAAGAAGCTGTCGACGTCGATCGAGAAGGATGCCGGCGGCGCCATCGGCGAGATCCAGACCAAGAGCAAGGAAGCCATCGACGAGGTCATCGAGACGGCGCAGGCCTTCCTCGACGACTATTCCGACAGCGCCAAAGAGACCACCAAGGCATTCATGCAGAAGTCGGCCAAGCTGCGCGACGATGCGACCGACACGCTGATCGAGACCGTCAGGGAACGCCCGATCGCCACGCTCGCCGCGATGATCGGCATCGGCTTCGTCGCGGGGTACCTTTGTCGGCGGAGCTAGGCGGCCTCGGCCCGCGCGGAAGAAAAGCACAAGCGGCGTGTCTGCCTTGATCGCTCCCCTGCTCCGCCTCGGCGGCCGCGCGCACGATGCGCAACGCCGCGGCCGACGTGGCGCTTCGCCTGATGCTGATCCTGGGCGCCGTCCTGGCCGGCGCCGTCGGCGTGCTGTGCTTCAGCTATGCCGGCCTCACCCTCCTGCAACGCCACCTCGATCCGGCCACGTCGTGGGGCATCGTGGGCGGCCTCTATGCCATAGCCGGCCTCGTCCTCTATCTGGCGGCCACCCGCCGACGCCGCACCTGAGGCGCAGCGCGATTCACCGAGGCGAGCGGCGGCTTGACCGCGAGCCGTTCGCTCACCGGCCGATCGTCGGCCAGCAGCACTTCGAGCCAGCGCAGCGACGGCAGATGGGCCGCGATGGTGCTGAGCAGGATCAGGAGCGGCACCGCCACGATGGCGCCCATAATACCCCACATCCAGCCCAGCAACGCGATGGCGACGAACACTGCCACGGTGTTGAGCGCGCAGCGGCGGCTCACGAAGGCGGGCGTGATGAACTGCGATTCGCCCAGGTGGATGACGGTGAGCGCCACCGGCACCGCCACGATGCGCTGCCAATCGTCAAAAGACAGCAATGCCACGAGGGTAACCAGGGCGATGACGACCGGCGCGCCGACGAAGGGCACGAAGGACGCCAGCCCCAGCACGACACCCCACATGATGGCGTTGGGTATGCCAAGCAGCGCCAGCGCGACGGCGGTGGTCACCGCCACGCAGGAATAGATCACCGCCAGCGCGAACAGGTAGTGGCCGACGCGGTCGTTGATGTCGCGCATCATGCGCGCCAACCGCACGCGCGTCGCCCAGGTCGCGGGAATGCGCAGGAG
Source organism: Reyranella sp. (assembly GCA_030679805.1). GTDB lineage: Bacteria > Pseudomonadota > Alphaproteobacteria > Reyranellales > Reyranellaceae > Reyranella. The sequence goes on from JAUXST010000460.1 coordinate 1,739, forward strand.
CTGCCGGCGATGGCTGTTGCGATGGGCGAGCAGCATGAAGGCGAGCACGCCGGCATAGCCGATCTGCAACACGACCGCTGGCGTCGTGCTGGCGAGTTGGCCCAGGAGCGACTTGTCGCGCACCACCACCTTTTCGGTGGTCGTCGTGGTCGTGTTGCCGGTGGGCGTGGCCGTGGTCGCCTGCTCGACACGGTCGGACATTTCCTTCACCACGGCCAGAGATTTGCGCAGGCCCTCGAGCTTGCGTTCCAGGGTGTAGGTCAGGAGCGGCGCCTGGTCGGCCCAGTTCGAGATCGAGGGAACGGCGACCGCCAGCAGACCCGCGAGCACAAGGGCGAGCAGCGACACCGCGGCGCCGGCGGCGGGCGTATTCGCCAGGCCCCTGCGTTCCAGCACGCCGGCGACCGGCGTCAGCATCAACGCCAGCACGACCGCGCCGGCGCTGGGAATGAGGAAATCGCGCGCCAGGTAGCCGACGACGCCGACGGCGCAGACAGCCAGCACGATGAGGGGGCGACGAATGGCCGAGCCACCCTGGAGATGAACGGTGGGCACTCGAATTGTCTGTTTTTCGACCACCCCGCACCTCGCTGATTGGCAGTAACGCCTGAGGCGGCCTCTGGTTGCTGGAAATAGCGGGGGAACCCTGGAAACCGCACGGTCGGTCAGGCGTTGTTCCGGTACACACTCCAAAGGAGGCGTTCCATGATTCTCAGCACCCATACGCGCGCGGCCCTCACCGCCGGTCTTCTGGCCAGTTGCGCCGTCCTCCTGGTGCCGGGCCTTACCAAGGCCAATGCTCAAGACCTTGCCGCCTCGGCGCCCGTCGCTGCTCAGCCGCGCCCCGGCTATGTCGTCTTCTTCGAGCAGAACAGCACCGAGGTCTCGCCCGTGGCGGCCGGCACGATCCGCATCGCCGCGCGTGCGGCGCGCGGGAACAAAGCCCCCATGGTCCGGATCGTCGGCCGCGCCGACTATGCCGAGGCGGTGAAGGCCGAACTGGTGCGCCAGGGCGTCTCGGCTTCATCGATCGTCCTGGTCGGCCGCGATGACACCGGCCCGCTGATCCGCGCCTCGACCGGCGTCGCCGAGCCGATCAACCGGCGCGTGCTGATCGCCTTCTAGCGTCGCGCGCCGCAACCGTTCCTCTCTGCGGGACCGGAAGTTTGCCGCGAGGTCCACGGGAGCTAGACTCCCGTGGACGCCCCGAGGACAAACCCCGAGGACGAACTGTGCCGACGCTGAAGCGGCCCGACGCCGAGATCCACTACGAGGTTCATGGCCGGGGCTTTCCCGTCCTGCTCTATGCCCCCGGCGGCCTGCGCTCGCAGATCGGCATGTGGAGCGCCGCGCCCAGCTACGCCAACGGCGTGCCTTGGATGGACCCGCGCACCGCCCTTGCCGATCACTTCACCGTGATCGCCATGGACCAGCGCAATGCCGGCAAGTCGGTGGCCGACGTGAAGCCCGATCATGGCTGGCACACCTTCGCCGCCGATCACCTGGCGCTGATCGATCATCTCGGATTCAAGAAGTTCCGCGTCATGGGCCGGATCGCGTCGCTTCGGCAGTCCTGCAGAACCCGATCGGCCTACACGAGAACCGCGATACCTGGGATGCCGCGGTGAAAGGCTAAGGCGAGACCGTGCGGGCGCGCGATCCTTCGATCCCGCAGTCAGCCATCGACAGCTTCGGCCACAACATGTTCGGCAACGATTTCGTCTTCTCCGTCACCCGCGACTTCGTGAAGGTCTGCAACACGCCGCTCTTCCTCCAGCCCGGCATCGACAAGGCGCATCCCGGCCCGATCAGCGACGAGATCACGGCGCTGGCGCCCAACCTCGAGATCCAGAAGGATTGGCGCGGCCCGGAGTTCCTGGCCGAATCGATCAAGCGCGTCGGGGCTTTCCTGGAGAAGCACACGCCGAAGTGACGCTTCCAGCCATGACCCTGATCTAGAGCGGCTTCTTCATGTTCTCGCGCACCCACTTGCGGGCGTCGCGAAGGGTGTTGAAGACCTTCACCGGCCGTTCGCCGGCGGTGAGGTCGGCGAATTTCTGCGGCAGCACGCCGCGCTTGGGATCGACGACGAAGGCCAGCGGGCCGCGGGATCCGGCCTGGGGATCCGCGCGCAGGAAGGCGGCAATGGCTGCCAGCCGGTCGTCGTCGATGGGCGAGGTCCCGGCCGAAGTATCGATGATCTTGCCGTAGTGCTGCCGGCCCGTCTTCAGGAATTCGCGCGCGACTTCGGCAATGTCGTCTGGCGTGATCTCGCCGAGGCCGACGGCGATCACGAGTCGGTCGAGGTCGGAGATATCGAGATGGATCGGCATGGGCTCTCGGAAATGTCGTTCGAAGGAAAGTCGTTCGATAGCTCGCGCAATGTCAAGGAACTCTGGCTCCCGCTCCAACCGTCAGCGTCGCGGCTGGATCGCCAGGCATTCGTCGAGCCATTTCCGGGCGGCGTGGAGGCTGTTAAAAACCTTCACCGGCCGCTCACCCGCCGTGAGCTCGGCAAATTTCTCGGCGACCTGGGCCCGCGCGGGATCGACGACGAAGGCCAGCGGGCCGCGGGAGGCCGCGTTGGGATCGGCCCGCAGGAAAGCGGCGACGGCCGCCAATCCGGCATCGTCGATGACTAGCGCGCCGGCCGTGATATCGACGATCTTGCGGTAATGCATCATGCTCGATTCCGTGAACTGGCGCGCCAGGGCCCGCACGTCATCGGCTGTGGCATCGCCGATGACGACGACCATCACGAGTCTGTCGAGGTGGGAGATGTCGAGATGGATCGGCATGGGCCTCGCGGAATGTCTGCCGACAACATAGCGCCGGTTCGCCCGAGGCTATCGCATATTCGTGGCCCATTGTACGTTGCGACTCGAACGCAACAGGCGTCGCCGGACTGCCGTCAGCCCAGGCCCGGGAACACCACGTCGGTCAGGACCGCGACGTTGACGCGGTTCTGCTCCCGGCCGGGCTTGCGATAGTTGCCGCAGTTCATCGCCACGACGAGGTCGAGACCGGGGAAGACATAGAGTTTTTGGCCACCCCAGCCGATGCCGCCGAACCAGTGCTGCCGCTGGCCGCCCGCCATGTTGTCGTAGATGTACCAGTGATAGCCGTAGCTGCGGCCCTCCATCCGGATGGCGGGCGTTGTGATGCGCTTCACCCAGTCGGCGGGCACGACCTGCTTGCCCTGCCAGGCGCCGCCGGCGAGCGCCAGCTGGCCGACCGTCAGCAGGTCGCGCGGCAGCAG
>JAUXST010000462.1 GCA_030679805.1 Reyranella sp.
CGCTTCTGCCGCGCATTCGGCGGCACCGGCCGAGGCTGAATCACCCGCCGAGATCAAAGACTTGATCGCCGTTCCGGCGGACATCGTACCTCCAGAGGTCGTGGAGGTCGCGTCACCCCCTCACCTAGCCTCTCCCCCTCGCGGGGGAGAGGAACATGATGGACTCTCTTCTCAGACTCCTCTCCCCCGCGAGGGGGAGAGGGCGGGTGAGGGGGAGGAGAAGAAAGGGTGACCTCAGCCCGCCTTCTTGTTCAGGACGGCGAAGCGGTCCTTCGGGGCCTTCTCGCGCGCCTTGGGGCCGTAGGTGCCCATCTCGATGCGGTGCGGGATGGTGAGCATGTAGTTCTTGAAGGCGCCTTCCATGGCGTGGCGCCAGCCCTGGGCGTCCTGCATCTCGTTGACCGAGGCCTTGGCGAGTTTCAGCGCAAAGGGATCGCGCTCGGCGATCTGCTGGGCGAGCGCCATGGTCTCGTCCTCGAGCTTCGCGCGCGGCACGACGCGGTTCACTAGGCCCGCCTTCTCGGCGTCGGCGGCGCTGATAAAGGCACCGGTGAAGAGATATTCCTTGGTCTTGCGCGGGCCGAAGTCCCACGGCATCGAGAAATACTGCACGTGGCTGCCGCCCCACTTCACGGCGCGGTCGGCGAACTGGGCATCTTCGCTGGCCACGATGATGTCGCAGGCCGAGGCGATCATCAGGCCGCCCATGATGCAGTAGCCCTGGACCTGGGCGATGGTGGGCTTGGGGATGTCGCGCCAGCGCATGGTGTTCTCGAAGAACCGCTCCGACAGGCGCCGGTATTCTTCCTTGAAGCCTTCGACGGGATTCTTCTTCTGGTCCGCCATCTCCTGCGGGCTGCCGAGATCGTGGCCGGCCGAGAAATGCTTGCCGGCGCCCGCCAGGATGATGACGCGCACGCTCTCGTCTTTTGTGGCCTGGATAAAGGCGTCGTCGAGCTCCTCCAGCAGGATGCGGCTTTGGGCATTCAGGACATCCGGCCGGTTGGCGGTGATCTTCATCACCGCGCCGGTCTGTTCGGTGAGTAATGTTGAATAGCTGCTCATGCCGCGATCCTCAGCTCGGGGGAGAGGCCCGCGCCCATCAGGTCGACGAAATTGTCGCAATAGAAGCGATGCTTCTGATGCTCGCTGGTGCCTGCCGTTTCCATCGAAGCCTCGAAGCGCTTGATCGGGTTGCGGCCGCCTTCGATGTGCGGATAGTCGGACGAGAAGAGACAGACGTCATCGCCCGCGTTGGCGATGATCCAGCCCGCATCCTCGTGCGGATAGGGCGTCACGCGGACCTGGCGCTGGATGAATTCGGAAGGCTTGAGCGACATCTTCTGCAGCCGCTCCTCGTTCTTGTAGAAGGCGTTGTGGGCGCTATCCATGTTGCGCATCCAGCCCGGCACCCACGAGGCGCCCTGCTCGATGACGCCGAACTTCAGGCGCGGGTAGCGGTCGAGCACGCGGTCGACGACCAGCGCGGTCAGCGCCTTCATCGGCGGATAGGCGATGGCCATGTAGTCGATCGACTTGAAATTGTCGTCGCCGCCGTGGAAGTCGGGCACCGGCGGCAGGCCGTTGTTGAAGTAGGCGTCTTCCAGCAGCTTTCCGCCGCCGCCGACATGGAACACGATCGGCAGGCCCGCCTCCTGGGCGATCGCCCACAAGGGATCGAAGCCGATGTGGCTGGGCGAATGATGGTCCGGGCAGCGCGACGGGATCATCAGCGCCTTGGCGCCCATCGCGATCGCCTCGCGCGCGGCCTTCGCCGTGCGCTCGAAGTCGACCAGCGGGATGTAGCCGGTCGGCAGCAGGCGTTTGTCGACCGAACAGAAATCTACCATGTGGCGCGTGTGGGCGCGGGCCACGGCGTAGGTGAGGTCTGTGTCGCGACCGCCTTCGAGCACCGAGGAATAGTTGAGCAGGGCCGTGGTGAACATGAGCTGGCTGGCGAAGCCCAGCAGGTCGACGGAGCGCGGGCGATCCTGCTTCGCACTGGAGCCGAGCGCGTCCCAGTTCTTCCGCAGCATGATCTGCGTCTCGTCGATGTCGGCGGCCGGGCTCGCCTTGAGTCGCGTGCTGTGGAAACCCTCGTGGCGCGGGAACAGGACGCTGTCGGTCACGGTGGCGCGGAACTTCGCTTCGAGATGGTCTTCGAGGAAGCCCGGCGTTTCCATGATGTGGGCGTCGGCGTCGTGAATGACGCGACCGCTGGCGTAAGGCATTGTCCTCTCCGGTCCGACTTCTTTTGCGCGAGCTTAGCATGATCCCTGACATTTCCCACGCGGTGCGCACGCTCCTCGAGGCGCGGCAGAGTGGCCGGCAAGTGGCGCCGCCCTTCGCCTTGCCGGACCGCCATGCGGTCTACGCCATCCAGGACGGCGTGGCGCGCGCCACCGGTCCGGTCGCGGGCTGGAAGGTGGGCGCCGCGCACGCCGACGGCCGAGCCCAATCCCGCGCCGCTGCTGGCCGGCGCGCTGGTGCCTTCACCCGCTGTGTTCGATGGCAAGGCGATGCACATGATCGGCGTCGAGGTCGAGATTTCGTTTCATGTCGTACGCGATATCGCGGCGCGTTCCGAGCCTGTCGGCCGCAACGAGGCGCTGGCCGCCGTGGGCGACGCCTTCGTTGGCATGGAGATCGTCGATACGCGGCTCGCCAACTTCAAGCAGGTCGATCCGGAGTGGCTGCTGGCCGACAACCAGATGAACCATGCCCTGGTCGTGGGCGGCTCGATCCGGGACTGGAAGGGACTCGACTGGGCGGGCCTGCAGGTGAGGCTCGTGGTCGACGGCAAGACCATCGTCGACCAGAAGGGCGGGCTCGGCGCCGTCGATCCGGTGCGGCCGCTCGCCTGGATGATCGACCATGCCGTGCGCCAGCGCGGCGGCATCCGCAAAGGCCAGGCGATCACGACGGGCTCGTGGAGCGGCCTGCGCTACTTCCCGCCGGGCGCGCGGGCCCGCGGCGAGTTCGTCGGGCTGGGTGCGGTCGAGGCGTCGTTCTGAGTCTTCGACCGGGACCGTAACACCGGGCGGCGCGGTCCGGGCATTGTCTGGCCATGCAACAGACGCTTCGATTGACTGTCCTGCCGGCCGCGCCGCGCGTTGCCGGTCTCCTGCCACTGCTGCTGGCCACGCTGGCAATGTGGCGCCGCCGCAACCGGACGCGCCGCCATCTCGCGCTGCTGGATGCGCGCGAGCTGGCCGACACAGGCCTCAGCCGCGCGCAGCAGCACGCGGAGGCCGGGAAGTGGTTCTGGCAGGTGTGAGGGCGCTGGCTAGTAGTACCAGCCCGGATACGGGTAGCCGCCCCACGGGCCCCAGTCCCAGTCGTTCATCGAGTTGATGTTGGCGGTCATCTGCTGCTCGTCCGCCATGTTCTTCTGGAAGACGTTCGCCTGATACTTGCCGTAGGCCGCCTGGCTGCCGACATAGAGGCAGACGCAGACCGTCGGATCCGGATAGACGTAGAAGACTTGGCCGTTCTTGATCTCGCGGGAGAACTTGTGCGGCGGCAGGTTCTTGAACGAGGCCTGGCGCGCCGGCGTATTGGCGGGGACGAACTTGAAGCCGGCGGCGGCCATCATGTCTTCCTTGCCACCGATGACCTGCTGCGGGTTCTGGCAGGCGGCGACGGCAGCGCACAGGCCCAGAATTGCAAGAGTTGATCCAACCTTAACCATCGCTTCCTCCTCGTTGAGCAGTCCTACGCGCCAATCCATTCAGGCGCCCGTCCACTTCGGCGCCCGCTTCTCCAGGAACGCCGCCATGCCTTCGCGAAAATCGGCGCTACCGTAAGCCAACCGGATCAGGTCGTCGATGCTCTCGTCGGCGATCCGCGCCTGGAGGCGGCGCAGCGCCTCCTTGGTGACCTGCAGGGTCAGCGGGGCATGGCCGGCGACGGTGCGCGCCAGCTCCTCGGCGCGGGCCTGCAGCGCCGCCATGTCGGGCACGACCTCGCTCACCAGGCCGGCCGCCAGCGCTGTCGGTGCATCCATCAGCTTGGCCAGGAAGATCATTTCCTTCACCCGCTGCGGGCCGATCAAGGCGGCGAGGCGGGTATAGTTCGACATGGAGAGGCAGTTGCCGAGCGTGCGCGAGATGGGAAAGCCGAATTGGGCATTGGCGGAGGCGA
>JAUXST010000469.1 GCA_030679805.1 Reyranella sp.
GAACGGCATCATGCAGGCCTGCGACAGGCTGCTGGCCGACCTCAAGCAAGGCAAGTTCCCGCCGGTGAACAGCTCGCCCGCCCGTGGCTTCGCCCGCTTCGGCGCCGCCGAATGGGACGCCCGCCGTACCGCCTTCCGCGACCCGATCAAAGTCGCCGCCGAGTAGGGAGTTCGCGCCATGGCCGCCGCAGCGCGCACGATGTTCGAGAAGATCTGGCAGCGTCACGTCGTCGTCGATCGCGACGATGGCAACACGCTGCTCTATATCGATCGCCACCTGATGCATGACGGGTCGGCGGCGGGCTTTGCCCGGTTGCGTGAGCGCAAGATGAAGCTGCGGCGGCCCGACCGCGGCTTCGCCACGCCCGACCACTACGTGCCGACCAACAGCCGCCTGATCAAGGACATCCCCGATCCCGACCACCGGCGTCTGGTCGAGCAGATCCGCGAGAACACGGCGGAAAGCGGCGTCACCCTGTTCGATCTCGGCGACGACCGGCAGGGGATCGTCCATGTCGTGGGTCCCGAGCAGGGCGTGACGCAGCCCGGCCTCACCATGGTCTGCGGCGATTCCCACACCTCGACCCATGGCGCGCTGGGGGCACTGGCCTTCGGCATCGGCTCGTCCGAGGTGACGCATGTGATGGCGACGCAATGCCTGTGGCAGCGCAAGCCAAAGGCGATGCGCGTCAGCGTCGAGGGTACGCTGGCGCCCGGCGTCACCGCCAAGGACGTCATCCTGGCGATCATCGCCAGGATCGGTACCGCCGGCGCGGTCGGCCATGTGATCGAGTATTCCGGCAGCGCCATCCGCGGCCTCTCGATCGAGGGCCGGCTCACCGTCTGCAACATGTCGATCGAGGCTGGCGGTCGCGCCGGCCTGGTGGCGCCCGACGACACGACCATCGCCTATCTGACGGGCCGGCCCTTCGCGCCCAAGGAAGCCGACTGGGACAAGGCCGTGGCCTTGTGGCGGAGCGTGCCCAGCGACGAAGGCGCTGCCTTCGATCGCGACGTCAGCCTGCAGGCCGCGGAGATCGCGCCCATGCTGACCTGGGGCACCAGCCCCGAGGATGCGCTGCCGATCACGGGACGGGTGCCCAGTCCGTCGACGGCCGATGCGGCCAAGCAGGACGGCATCAAGCGCGCGCTCGACTACATGGATCTCGTGCCCGGCACGCCGCTCGATCAGGTGGCGGTCGACCGCGTCTTCATCGGCTCCTGCACCAACAGCCGCATCGAAGATCTGCGCCAGGCGGCAGAGGTCGCCCGGGGCCGCAAGGCGGTGATCCCCACCTGGGTGGTCGCGGGTTCCGGCCTCGTGAAGAAGCAGGCCGAGGCGGAGGGGCTGGACCAGATCTTCCGCGACGCCGGCTTCGAATGGCGCGAGCCGGGCTGCTCGATGTGCGTCGGCATGAACGGCGATACCGGCCTTCCCGGCCAGCGCATCGCGTCCACCTCAAACCGCAACTTCATCGGCCGGCAGGGGCAGGGCGTGCGCACCCATCTGCTCAGCCCGGCGATGGCCGCCGCCGCGGCCGTCACCGGCCGCTTCACCGACGTGCGCCGGCTGCTGGCCTAGGAGACAGGCGATGGAACCGTTTACCTGGCTGACCGCGATCGCGATCCCGATCGACCAGGCCAATATCGACACCGACCAGATCATCCCGGCGCGGTTTCTGGGCAAGCCGCGGTCGCAACAGGTCGCGGGCTTCTTCCACGACATGCGTCTCGATCCCGGCGGCCGGCCGCGCGAGGGCGTGACGCTCAACAACCCGGGCTATGCCGGCGCTGCGATCATCGTGGCCGGCGAAAACTTCGCCTGCGGCTCCTCGCGCGAGAATGCCGTGACGGTAATGGTCGACCACGGCTTCCGCGCCTTCATCGCGCCGAGCTTCGGCGACATCTTCTTCGGCAACTGCTTCCAGAACGGCGTGCTGCCGATCCGCCTGCCGGCCGATCGCGTGGCGCGCATCAGGGCGATCCTGCACGAGCTGCCGGGGGCGGAGATCTCGATCGACCTCGCGGCGCAGACCGTGCTGGGCCCGGACGGCCGCAGCGACCGCTTCGAGGTCGATCCGTTCCGCAAGGACTGCCTGTTGAGGGGCGTCGACGAGGTGGCCCTGACGCTGGGCTACGAGAAGGACATCGCCGCCTTCGAGGCCAGGCAGCGCCAGGAGCTGAGCTGGCTGTAGCCGGGCATAAAGCGCCGATCTAGCGCCTGACCTGGTGCTTCATCAGTTCCTCGCCGAGGCGGCCGGCGAGGAACAGGCCGCACATGCGGTAGTCGCTGATCAGCGACCACAGTGGCGCTTCGAAGGTGGCGGGCTTGTTCTTCTCGATGAAGAAATGGCCGAACCAGGCCGGGCCGTAGCCGAGGAAAGGAACCGCCAGCAGCCACCACCAGTTCTGGGTGGCGAGCGCCCAGACCAGGAATGCGGCCGAGGCGATCGTGCCGACGTAATGCACGACCCGGGTCGCGGGCTTGGCGTGTTCCCTGAGATAGAACGGCCAGAACTCGGCGTAGGTCTGGAAGCGTGCGGCCATCCGGCCAGTCTAGCCCAAAGCGCCCGACTTTTTGAGGGCCGCGATCTCGGAGGCGCTGAAACCCGCCTCGCGCAGGACGGCGTCGTTGTGCTCGCCGACGGCGGGTGGCGGGCCCGAGGTGCGGGGCTTGGCGAAACCCAGGCGGATGGGGTTGTTGACGGTGCGCGGCACCTCCGGGTTGGCCGTGTCGGCGAAGATGCCGGCGTGTTGGGCCTGTTCGTCGGTCACCACATCGGTCACCCGGCCGATGACGCCGAAGGGAATGCCGGTCTTGGACAGGATGGCCTCCCAGTCGGCGTAGGTCCGGGACGCGAACACCGGTATCAGCTCCTGCACCAGTTCGAGCGAGCGGGTCTTGCGCTCCTCGCGATCGGTGAAGCGCGGGTCGGTGGCGAGATCGGGCCGGCCGATGGCCTCGCACAGCGTGCCCCACAGGCGGTCGTCGCGCACGACCAGGAGCTGCAGCCAGCGGTCGTCCCGGGTGCGGTAGAGGTTGGTGAGCGCGTTGCGTGGCTTGTCGGGCGCCTGTCGCGGCGGCAGCTTTGCGCCGACCAATGCGCCGGCGGCCGACGTGCCGTTGGCCCATACGCCATTGGCATAGAGCGAGGTGCCGACCCAGCCGCCCTTGCCGGTCCGGTCGCGCCGGCGCAGGCCCAACAGGATGGCGGCGACCAGGGTCATGGCGGTGGCGCGGTCGCCCTGGGCCGGCAATGAGATGCCCGGCGGCCCGCCCTCATAGCGTGCCGCGTCGAGGATGCCGGAGCGGCCGAAGTAGGCGGTGATGTCGAAGCCCGGCCGGTCGCGGTCCGGACCCGTCTCGCCGTAGCCGGTGAGCGAGCAATAGACGAGGCGCGGATTCAGCGGCTCGATGTCTTCCCAGCGCAGCCGCAGGCGCTCGCGCGCCGGCGGCGGGAAATTCACGATCATCACGTCGGCGCGCTTCAGCAGCCGTTCGAGGATGGTGCGGGCGCTGGCATTCTTGAGATCGAGCGAGAGCGAACGTTTCAGCCGGCCATCGAGCTGCCAAGGGAAGTTCACCTGATCGTCCCGACGTGGATAGTTCGGGCTCTTGTAGTTCTGGCGGTGCGGATCGCCCTCGCCCGGCGGCTCGATCTTGATCACGTCGGCGCCGAAATCGGCCAGCGCCACGGCGGCCGCGGGGCCGGCGATGAAGGAGCTGATGTCGAGAACGACCAGGCCGGCCAGCGGCAATGGTTCGGCCTCGCTCATCGCTCCCTCACTCATCTTACCGCACCACTGGCGCGGAGCGCGGCAATCTCGCCGGCGCCGAGGCCTGCCTCGCGCAGGATCTCGTCGCTGTGCTGGCCAAGCGCCGGTGCCGCATGGGCGATGCGCTGCTCGGCGAAGCCGAGGCGGATCGGGTTGCTGAGGGTGCGCGGCATCTCCGGGATCGCCGTCTCGACGATGGCGCCGCAGGCCACCGCCTGCAGATCGTCGGGCACGTCCTGCGGCCGGCTGATGACGCCGAAGGTGACGTCGTGGCTCGCCAGCGCCTCGCGCCAGTGCTCATAGTCGCGGCGGGCGAATTCGTCACTGAGGATGGCGGCGAGCTCGGCCGCATGCCGCCGCCGTGTCGCGGTTTCGGCGAAGCGCGGATCGCCGATCAGCTCGGGCCGCCCGACCGCCGTGCACAGCGGCGCCCACAGTTTGTCCTCGCGCACGATGGTGATCTGCAGCCAGCGGTCGTCGGCCGTGCGGTAGATGTTGCCCAGCGCCGAGCGCGGCCGGTCCGGCGGCGGCCGGTGCGGCAGGTAGGCGCCGACGAGGGCCGCCTGGGCGATCACGCCGCACGACCACAGGCCGTTGCCGAGCAGGGACGTTCCCACCCACGAGCCTTCGCCGGTCTTCATGCGATGCATCAGCGCCATCAGGATGGCCGACACCAGCCCCATGGCGGTGGCGCGGTCGCCCTGCGCCGGCCCCGGCACGCCGGGCGGGCCGCCCTCGTAGCGCTGCGCGTCGAGCAGGCCGGAGCGGGCGAAGTAGGCCGTGGCGTCGAAGCCCGGGCGGTCGCGGTCGGGCCCTGTTTCGCCGTAGCCGGTGAGCGAAGCGTAGATCAGCCGCGGATTGATCGCCTTCACGTCGTCGTAGGCGAGGCGCAGCTTCTCGCGCACCGGTGGCGGGAAGTTGCAGATCAGGATGTCCGACGCCGCAATCAGCCGGTCGAGGGCGGGGCGCGCCGCGGGGTTCTTGAGATCGAGCACGAGGGAGCGCTTGTTGCGCGAATCCATGTGCCAGGGGTAGTTGACCTCGCCCTTCGGATAATTGGCCGACGTATGCATGATCGCCCGGTTGGGGTCACCGTCGGGCCCCTCGATCTTGATCACGTCGGCGCCCCAGTCGCCCAGCACGGTGGCCGCGGCGGGGGCGGCAATGAATGAGCTGATGTCCAGAACGCGCAAACCCGCCAGCGGCAGGGCAGTCTCGGTCATGGGTTACCCTCGATACGTCTCGGATGCGAGTTATCGGCGATATGGGCGTGACCCTCTGGCGTCCGTCAAGCCAGCCCGGTAGCGTGATTTCGGCACGCGGCGTGCTTGAGACATTTCAGAGTGGGGACTTCATCGTGGCAAGGAAGCGTAAACCCAATTTCCTGATCGTCCTGATCGACGATCTCCGGTTCGACGAGCTGGGGATCTGCGGCCATCCCTACATGAAGACGCCGCACATCGACCGGATCGGCCACGAAGGGGCGATGTTCACCTCGGCCTTCCACACCACGCCGCTCTGCTCGCCCAACCGCGCTTCGATCCTGACCGGACAATACGCCAGCCGGCACGGCATCATCGACAACGTGGCGCGCGACGCCCACAGCCATCGCCTGCCCAACTATCATGTCATCCTGCAGCGCCTAGGCTACGAGACGGCCCATGTCGGCAAGTGGCATATGGGCAACTCCGGCGGGCCGCGGCCGGGCTACGACAAATGGGTGAGCTTTCCGGGCCACGGCTCGATCGTCGACCCGATCCTCAACATCGACGGCGATGAGCGGAAGTACAAGGGCTACATCACCGACCTGCTCAACGGGCACGCCGTCGACTTCCTGAAGAAAAAGCGCGACAAGCCGTTCGCGCTCTTCTTCGCCCACAAGGCCGTCCATCCCGACGCCTTCCAGGCAGCCGACGGCACGATCGATTTCACCGACGGCGGATACCGCCCCGCGCCGCGCCACGCCGACCTCTACAAGGGCGCGCATTTCCCGCGCCGGCCAAACGCATTGCCGCCGGCGGACGTGGTGAAGGACAAGCCGGCCTGGACGGAAGCGCATGCGCTACGCACCAACGATGCCTCGCGCAAGCTGCTCGACGGCATCCTGGCCGGCACCGACGAGGAGATCCGCCTGCGCGCGGCGATGATGGCGTCGGTCGACGAGGGCATGGGCGACGTTTTCAAGGCGCTCGAGGACAGCGGCGAGCTCGACAACACCTTCATCCTGTTCCTGGGCGACAATGGCTATTTCTTCGGCGAGCACGGGCTCGGGCCGGAACGCCGCTTCGCCTACGAGGAAGGCATCAAGTCGCCGTTCCTCATCCGCTATCCCGCCTGGTTCAAGCCCGGCACCGTGAACGACGAACTCGTGCTGGCGCTCGACATCGCACCGACGCTGGTCGATCTCGCGGGCGGCAAGGCGGCGGACTTCGAGACCATGCAGGGCCTGTCGCTGAAGCCGCTGGCGAAGCCCGGCCGCCCGAAGGGCTGGCGGTCGTCCTTCATGTGCGAGTATTTCAGCGAGAACGCCATGCCGTGGCTGATCGGCATGAGCTACAAGGCGATCCGCACCAAGCGCCACAAGTACATCCACTGGACGCAGAAATCGCTCGACGGCGTGGAGTGCGACGAACTCTATGACCTGAAGAGCGATCCCTATGAAATGAAGAACCTCGTCGCCAAGCGCGGCATGGGCGCGCTCGTGGCACGCCTGCGCAAGAAGCTGGCGACGCTGGTCGCACAGTCGGTCGGGCTATGACTTTTGTCGTCCTGAGCGCAGCGAAGGACCTCACGGGGCGACCAGACACGGACATCGCAAATCGAGCGTGTGGCGGGCGCGAGATCCTTCGCTACAGCGCGGGGGTTACCCGCGCGACTCAGGATGACAGGGGGGAGTGGATGAAGCGATTTCTGCCGCAAGCAGCTCGCCCAGTCGGTGAGCCTTTGACTTTGCGTGTCGTCCTGAGCGTAGCGAAGGACCTCACATGGCGGGCAGGTACGATGTGGCGGGTGCGAGATCCTTCGCTTCGCTCAGGATGACAGGAGGTATGGATGTCACATGTAAAACGGCGATTCCTTCTCACGGCGGCCCTCGTCCTCGCCTCGACCGCCGCTTTCGCCCAGTCCTGGCCCACCAAGTCGATCCGCATGATCGTGCCGCTGGCGCCCGGCGCCACGGCCGACATCGTCGCGCGCATCTTCGCCGACGAACTGGGCAAGTCGCTGGGACAGACCGTCGTGGTCGACAACAAGACCGGGGCCGGCGGCACCATTGCCACGGCAGAGGCGGCCCGCGCGCCGGCCGACGGTTACACGCTGGTGCTGGTGTCGCAGGGCACGATGGTCTTCAACATGGGGCTCTACAAGGCGCCCGGCTACGATTCGCTGAAGGACCTGGCGATGGTCGCGGTGACTGGCGGCGTTTCCAACGTCCTGATCGTGTCGCCCGACAATCCCGCCAGGACCGTGGCCGACGTGCTTGCCCAGGCGCGCGCCAAGCCGGGTGAGCTGACCTATTCGTCGGGCGGCGTCGGCACCAGTCATCACATGTCCGGTGTCCTGCTCGAGCTGCGGACCGGCGTGAAGTTGCAGCACGTGCCCTATCGCGCGACGCCGGCTGCCATCATGGCCGTGGCGAACGGCGAGGTGGCGATCGGCTTCTTCAACACCCCGACCGTGATCGGCCAGATCAAGGGTGGCAAGCTGAAGGCGATCGCCGTGACCAGCGAAAAGCGGTCCGATCTCCTGCCCAACGTGCCGACCATGATCGAATCGGAGGTCAAGGACTACGTGGTGAACACCTGGATGGGGTTTGCCGTGCCGGCCGGCGTGCCCGAGCCGGTGATCGCCAGGCTCAACGCCGAGATCAATCGCATCGGCCAATTGCCGCAGGTCCGCGAGAAGATGCTGGCCCAGGGCATCGAAATCCTGCCGCCCGGTTCGCCGGCGGCGGCGCAGAAGCTGGTTCGGGACGACCTTGCCCTCTGGTTGCCCATCATCAAGGCATCCGGCGCCTCGGCGGAGTGAAGCGGGCCCTTTGGCCTCGATTTCTTGCAAAACAACGGCCTGGCGCGTATCCCCCTCTGTCCTTCAATCAGGGAGCGCGCACACCTAGCGCACTATCGTCATGGGCTACAGAGTCGCCGTCGTCGGCGCGACCGGCAATGTCGGTCGCGAAATGCTGAATATCCTGGCCGAGAGAAACTTCCCGGCCGATGACGTTGTCGCATTGGCCTCCGCGCGTTCGGTGGGCCAGCTGGCGTCGTTCGGCGACAAGACGACGAAAGTCCAGGACCTCGCGAAATTCGACTTCAAGGGCATCGACATCGTGTTGAGTTCGCCCGGCGCCAAGGTGTCGGCCGAGCACAGTCCGCGCGCGGCCAAGGCCGGCGCGATCGTGATCGACAACACATCGTACTGGCGCATGGACCCCGATGTCCCGCTGGTCGTGCCCGAGGTCAATCCCAAGGCGATCGCTGGCTACAAGGGCCGCGGCATCATCGCCAATCCCAACTGCTCGACCATCCAGATGGTGGTGGCGCTGAAGCCGATCCACGACGCGGCCGGCATCAAGCGTGTCGTGGTGTCGACCTACCAGTCGACCTCGGGTGCGGGCAAGGAAGGCATGGACGAACTCCTGAGCCAGACCAAGAGCTTCTTCGTGAACCAGTCGCTGGATCCGAAGAAGTTCACCAAAAGCATCGCCTTCAACGTCATTCCCCATATCGACGTCTTCATGGATGACGGCTCGACCAAGGAAGAATGGAAGATGGTGGTCGAGACCAAGAAGATCCTCGATCCCAGGATCAAGGTGCATGCCACCTGCGTACGCGTGCCGACCTTCGTCGGCCATGCCGAAGCGATCAATCTCGAGCTCGAGCGGCCGCTCGACGATGTCGAGGCGCGTCGTGTGCTGGCCGCGGCGCCGGGTATCCTGGTGGTCGACCGGCGCGAGAACGGCGGCTATGTCACGCCGCAGGAAGTGACCGGCCAGGACGGCGTGTTCGTGAGCCGCATCCGCTCCGATCCCACGATCGACAACGGTCTGGCGATGTGGGTGGTCAGCGACAATCTGCGCAAGGGCGCGGCGCTCAATGCCGTCCAGATCGCCGAGGAGCTGATCAAGGGCTACATCTAGCCGGGATTCACAATCCTGCGAGCGTGGAACTGTGGCGCCGGCCTCGTGCCGGTGTCCTATCCATGCGGTGATATCGCTCAGATATCCATGCTGGCCCCGATGTTTGGGCGCGCTAATTGATGTAGACTTGCAATACGTCAACTCAAGCGATTAGACGTGACCGACAGGCCGATCATTCACCCGACACAGCCGGAGTCGACGGCCTCCGTCGCGCCGACGCCGCTGTTCGGCAGCGAGGCCGACAGCTTCGTCCAGCAGTTGCGGCTGGCGGCGCAGGCTCATCGCTCGGGCCGGCTCGACGAGGCGATCTCCTCGTATCTGCGGCTGCTCGCGGTGCGGCCTTATCATGCCGAACTGCACAACAATCTTGGCGTGGCGCTCCGGCTGGTCGGCAAGCTCGATGCGTCGGTCTCGCACCATCGACTCTCGCTCGCGGCCGATCCCGGCAATCCCGCCCTGCATTCCAATCTCGGAAACGCACTGCGCGCCGCCAACCGTCTCGAAGAGGCGGTGAAGCATCACTTTCACTCCATCACGCTCAATCGCGACTATGCCGAGGGCTTCTTCAATCTGGCGCTCTGTCTGCGCGATCTCGGTCGCCTGGACGAGGCCGTCGGCTGCTTCGGACGGGCGCTGGCGCTCAATCCCGACAACCGGCGGGCCCGTGTCGAACTTGCCATCGCGCTCATGATGCGCGGCGAACTCCGGGAAGGATTCGCGACCTACGAAGTGCGCAAGCGCCTGCCGGAGACGCCGGTTCCCGACTTCACCCAACCGGTGTGGGATGGTGGATCGATCGAGGGCAAGCGCATCCTGCTCTACCCCGAGCAAGGGCTGGGCGACGTGCTGCTGTTCGTGCGGTTCGCGCGTGAACTGAAGCGTCGAGGTGCCACGATTCTGGTGCTTTGCCAGGCGCTCCTGAAGGAGCTGCTCGGTAACGTCGACTTCATCGATCGCGCGGTTGCCGAGGGTGAACCGCTGCCGGAATTCGATGTGCATGCCTCGATGGTGTCGTTGCCCCATCTTTGCGGCGCCGACTTCGACGCCCTGGCCGGCGAGCCGGCGTATCTGCGCGCGCCGGCGGACAGCCGGATCAAGCTCGGCCATCTCGAGAAGGCGAAGCTGCGCATCGGCATCTACTGGGCGGCGATGCCGAACCAACCGCTGGACCGGCAGCGTTCCGTGCCGTTCGCTCACTTCCTGGCGCTCGCAGGCGACGCCGAACTTCTGATTTTCAGCCTTCAGGGCGGTGTGCATCAACAGGACATCCAGCAGTTCGGAGCCGGCGGGCTGGTGCACGACGTCGGCCGCGGCATCTTCGATTTTGCCGAGGCCGCCACCGCGCTGTCGCAGCTCGACATGCTGATCTCGATCGACGCGCCGATCGCGCACCTGGCGGCGGCCATGGGGATGAAGACCTGGGTGCTGTTGCCGTCGACGGCCGATTGGCGCTGGCAGCTCGGCGGCGCCCGCGCATCCTGGTATCCGTCGGCGCGGTTGTTCCGTCAGCCGAGACCGGGTGACTGGGAGGCTGTGTTCACCGACGTGGCGCGCGAACTCGACGCGCTCAAGCAGCGGGCGCCGTCCGCTTAGAGTAGGTTGGCACTAGGTCTAAACCTCATCCTGAGGAGTTCCCCATCGGTGCGGCCGACCCCGAAGGATGAGGTCGTTGTTGGGGCGACGCCAAAGAGAATGCCAATAGATTCACAAGCTCTCAGGATGAGGTATTATTGTATCTGCCAACTCCGGCGAATTGCGATGTGAATCTCGAACGCTTCACGTCGTCGCGAGCAGGCCATCCGGCCGCCGCCGGCCGGCGTAGACTGGGCATGAGGTTCATTCTCGCCCTTCTGCTGATCGCCCTGTCCGGCTCGACCCGCGCCGAACCCACTGCGCTGCCCTGGCAGAAGTGGGAGCCGGCGCTGTTCGACCGCGCGGCGCGCGAGGACAAATACATCCTCCTGCACATGGCAGCGGTGTGGTGCCACTGGTGCCATGTCATGGAGGGTACGACCTACCGCGATCCCGCCATTCAGAAGAAGATCGCCGAGAAGTTCATCGCCGTGCGCGTCGACCAGGACCGCGACCCCGAACTCTCCTATCGCTACGAGAACTGGGGCTGGCCCGCGACCGTCATGCTCGACAAGGACGGCAACGAAATTTTCAAGCGCCGTGGCTACATTCCGCCCGAGCTGTTTAGAAAACTGCTGGCGGCGGTGATCGAAGATCCCTCCGCGCTGCCGATATTCGCGATGGGCGCCACGGTCGATCCCGACGCCGTCGCCCTCTCTCCGAAACGCCGCGCCGATGTCGAGGCGCTGGTGCTCAAAAGCTTCGACAAGGACAACGGCGGCTTCGGCGACACCCACCGCTTCCTCCACGGCGACACCGTCGAATGGGCGCTGGAGCGAGGCCGCGCCCTGCAACGCAACGGCGAACCTGCGCCGTGGCGCGACGTGTCGGCAAAAACGCTGGCCGGCGCGCGCCGCCTGATCGATCCGGTGTGGGGCGGAATGTTCCAGTATTCCGACAGGCTCGACTGGTCGGGCCCGCACTACGAGAAGCTTTTGAACATCCAGCGCGACGCGATCCGCAGCTACGTGCTGGCCCACGAGATCGGCGGCGATCCTGCGGACCTTGCCGCGGCGCGCGACGTTGCCCGCTGGCTGACGGAGTTCATGCAAAGCCCCGAGGGCGCGTTCTATACCAGCCAGGACGCTGACGCCGGCCCCGATCTGCACGGCGATGCCTTCTATGCCAGGACCGACGCCGAGCGGCGCGCCGGCCTAAAACCGCCGATCGACCGCAACACCTATGCCCGCGAAAACGGCTGGGCGATCGCGAGCCTCGCCGCCCTCTACGACGTGTCAGGCGACACCGCGCTGCTCGACGCCGCCCGACGCGCCTTCGCCTGGACGCTCGCCAACCGGCGCGCGCCCAACGGCAGCTTCGGCCATTCCAGGGCGACGGATGACGACACGCATCTCGGTGACACGCTGGCCGTTGCCGAGGCGGCGCTCGCGCTTTACCGCAGCACCGCCGAGCGCCCCTATCTCGGCATCGCCATCGACCTGGGCGAGATCGTCTTGCGCGATCACCGCGATGCCACCGGCGGTTTCATGGTACGCCAGCCCGAGCCGGGCGCGCGTGGCGTGCTCGCCAGGTCAGTGAAGCAAATCGACGAAAACGTCGCCGTCACGCGCCTGCTCAACCTGC
>JAUXST010000471.1 GCA_030679805.1 Reyranella sp.
GGAGCCGACGGCAAAGTGGCCGGTGCCCCAGGCCCAGCCCCGCACCAATGCGCTTCTCGTCGCAGGGGCGGTCCGCCACAACCAGACGAAGGCTGCGACGCCGACCACAGCCAATGGCAACCAGTAAAGCGGCGGCATCGCCAACGCAGCCAGCGCGCCAGCCACGAACGCCGCGCCTGAGGCGCGCCAACCTCGAAGAACCATTGCCACGATCATAACGATCCGCCGCCCGACGCGCACGGCGCGAAGACACTGCAGGCGATCCTGGACCGCGCGTCGGAATAGGAGTCCTGCGCGACTCTTGACCTCGGGCTCGATGCGGGCAGGCTGGCAAAAAAGTGGAAACGCCCGTTATGACCGCCGCCGCCCGCGCCAACGCCCTGCCGATCCTGATCGCCGCCTCGGTGATGATGAGCCTCGCCATGGGCATGCGTCAGTGCCTGGGGCTCTTCCTGCCGCCGATGACTGAGGCGCTTGCCATGTCGGCATCGGATTTCACCTTCGCGATCGCGGTCCAGAACATCGTCTGGGGCCTGGCGCAGGCGCCACTGGGTGCGGTGGCCGATCGCTGGGGGCTGCGTCCGGTCATGGTGCTGGGGGCGGCCGCCTACGTCGCCGCGATGGCGGTGATGGCAAGCGCCACGGGCCTCTCGACGTTCATCCTGGCGCAGAGCCTGATCGGCATCGGCATCGCCTGCACCGGATCGTCGCTGGCGATGACGGCGGCGGCGCGTGCGGCCTCCCCCGAGCGGCGCAGCGTGATCCTGGGCATCGTCGGCGCCTTCTCCTCGGTCGGCACGCTGGTGATCGCGCCCGCCCTGCAGGGGCTGCTGGGCGCCTGGGACTGGCGCTGGGGCGCGGGGCTGTTCGTGCTGCTGGCGGCCGCGATGGTGCCGGCGGCGGTGATCACCGGCCGGGTCGACCGCCTGCCGCAGCCCGCCCTGCAGCGCACATCGGCGGCCGCCGCGATCGGCGAGGCGCTCGGCAACCGCCGCTTCGTCGTGCTGTGCTGCACGCATTTCGTCTGCGGGCTGCAGCTCATCTTCATCAACACGCACCTGCCGAACTATCTCGCGATCTGCGGCCAGGACCCGATGCTGGGCGCCACGGCGATGGCCATCATCGGCGGCATCAACATCGCGGGCTGCCTGCTGGCCGGCTGGCTCGGCCAGCGCTACCTCAAGAACGTCCTGCTGGGCCTGACCTATCTCGCGCGCTCCGCCGTGCTGATGATCTATTTCCTGCAGCCGCCCACGCCCACGACCACGATCCTCTTCGCCGCGGCGATGGGCATGCTGTGGCTGGGCGTCATCCCGCTGGTGTCGGGCTATGTCGCCGACCTGTTCGGCACGCGCAACATGGCGACGCTGCTGGGCGTCTCGTTCGTCATCCACCAGATGGGCTCGGTCGTGGGCGCCTGGGGCGGCGGCATGATCTTCGACATGTTCGGCAACTACGACCTGGCCTGGCGCTTCGGCGTGTCGCTCGGCATCGTGGCGGGCATCGTGCAGATCCTGTTCGGCGGGCCCTTGCGGCCGGGCTTCGCCCGGCCGGATGAGCGTCAGGACATTGCGCTGCAATGTCCGGGAGCGTCGAAGGCTGCGGGTTGAGCATTCGATTCAAATAAAGAAACGTCAATACAGGGAGAAAACAAAATGAAGATCGCCCACTGGCTCGCCGGCCTCGCGGCCGCGGCCTGTCTCCTGCAGGCGGGGGCCGCCTCGGCGCAGCCCTATCCCAACAAGCCGATCCGGCTGATCGTTCCCTTCGGCCCCGGTTCCGGCAGCGACATCCTCGCCCGCATCCTCGCCGAGCCGCTCACCCAGGCGCTGGGCCAGCCCATCGTCATCGAGAACAAGCCCGGCAACAACACGACGCTCGGCACCGAGCTGGTCGTGCAGGCAGCCCCGGACGGCTACACGCTGGGGCTGCTCACCAACTCGGGCCTTGCCGCCAGCCCGGGCGGCCTCACATCAGGCGTGCGCTACGATCCGACCAAGGACCTCGCCTACATCGCGATGGTCGCGTCGGTGAATTATGTCCTGCTCGTCAACACCGACGTCGCCGCCAAGACGGCGGGCGAGCTGGTGGCGCTGGTCAGGGCCAATCCCGGGAAGTTCAACTATGCGAGCGGCAACACCGGCGGCATCGCCTACGGCGGCTATTTCAAGAACGCCCATAAGCTCGACATCACTCACGTTCCCTACAAGTCGACGCCGCCCGGGCTCGCCGACCTGATCAGCGGGCACGTGCAGATCATGGTGGCGGATGTGCCGGCGTCGCTCGCCATGATCCGCGCCGGCAAGGTGCGTCCGGTCGGCGTCCCGGCGGCAAAACGCTACCTGCTGCTGCCCGACGTGCCGACCTTCGCGGAAAGCGGCCTCGCCACGCCCCCCGTCATGGACGGCTGGTGGGCCCTGGTCGCCCCCGCCGGAACGCCCGATGAGATCCTCGACCGCCTCAACAGGGAAGTGGTGAAGGTTCTCGAGTCGGAGGCGGTGAAGACCAAGCTCCTGCAAAGCGGAATCGTGCCCACGCCGTCGACCTGGCAGCAGGCCGTCGACTATCAGAAGGATCAGCTGAAAGTCTGGACCACGATGGTCAAGGACCTGAACCTCAGGCTCGAGTGAGGGCCGAGCGGAGCTCGG
>JAUXST010000742.1 GCA_030679805.1 Reyranella sp.
CGGCATCGCGCGCCACCTGCAGCGGGTTGGTCTCGAGCTGCGGCGCGGACGGCAGCCAGCCCATGCGCTCGGCGCGGATGTTGTAGTCGATGATCGCGCCGTCCCATTTGCCGGGAGGCGCGGTCGGCGAGACGATGTCGCCGACGTTGATCGTCTCGTAGCGCCATTGGTCGCTGTGCGCATAGAACGACGACGTCGAATTCTGCTGCCGCGGCGGACGACCCCAATCGAGGGCGAAGGCGAGCGGCAACCAGCCCGACTGCGGCCGGAGCTTCTCCTGGCCGACGTAATGCGCCCAGCCGCCACCGGACTGGCCGACGCAGCCGCACATCGCCAGCATGTTGATTACGCCGCGGTAGTTCATGTCGGCGTGGTACCAGTGGTTCATCGCCGCGCCGATGATGATCATCGAGCGACCGCTGGTCTTCTCGGCGTTGGTCGCGAACTCGCGCGCCACCTGGATGATCTTGTCCCGTGAGACGCCGGTGATCTTCTCGGCCCAGGCCGGCGTGTAGGGCACGTCGTCGTCGAGCGACTTGGCAACGTTGGGCCCACCGAGCCCGGCATCGACGCCATAGTTGGCGACGAACAGGTCGTGGACCGAGGCGACGAAGGTCTCGCCGTCGACCAGCTTCAGCGACTTCACCGGGACGCGCCGCTTGAGCACGCCATCATGATCCGTCGAGGCGAAATGCTCGTGCTTGATGTTGCCGAAATAGGGGAAGCCCACCTCGACGACCTCGTCCCGCACATCGGCGAGCGACAGCCGCAAGGTGACGTCCTTGCCCGAAGACTCCTTGTTCTCGAGGTTCCACTTGCCGCTCTCGCCCCAGCGGAACCCGATCGAGCCGCGCGGCGCCACGACGTCGCCCGATGTCTCGTCGAAGGCGACGGTCTTCCATTCGGGATTGTTGGACTCGCCCAGCGACGCGTCGAAGTCGGAGGCGCGCACGAAGCGATCGGGAACGTACATGCCGTCGCGCTTGGCGAGCCTCACCAGCATCGGCATGTCGGTGTACTGGCGGATGTAGTCGCGGAAGTACTTGGCCTGCCGGTCGACGTGATACTCCTTCAGAATCACGTGACCCATCGCCATGGCGAGCGCCGAGTCGGTGCCCTGCTTCACCGACAGCCAGATATCGCCGAACTTCGACGCCTCCGAATAGTCGGGACAGATCACGGCGCTCTTCATGCCGCGATAGCGGGCTTCGGTGTAGAAGTGGGCGTCGGGCGTGCGCGTTTGCGGCACGTTCGAGCCCCACAGGATGATGAAACCCGCGTTGTACCAGTCGGCCGACTCAGGCACGTCGGTCTGCTCGCCCCAAGTCTGCGGCGAGGCCGGCGGCAGGTCGCAATACCAGTCGTAGAACGACATGCAGACGCCGCCGATCAGCGACAGGTAGCGCGAGCCCGCGGCGTAGGAGACCATCGACATGGCGGGAATCGGCGAGAAGCCGAAGATCCGGTCGGGTCCATAGGCCTTTGCGGTATAGGCGTTGGCCGCGGCCACGATCTCGGTCGCCTCGTCCCAGCCGACGCGCACGAAGCCGCCGTGCCCGCGCTTGCTGGTGTAGGCCTTGCGCTTCTCCGGGTTCTCGACGATCGACGCCCAGGCCGCAACCGGCGTCAGGGTGGCGCGTGCTTCGCGCCACAGCCTGAGCAGGCGCGAGCGGGCCAACGGATACTTCACGCGGTTCCCGGAATAGAGATACCAGCTGTAGCTGGCGCCGCGCGAGCAGCCGCGCGGTTCATGGTTCGGCAGCTCGGGACGCGTCCTCGGATAGTCGGTCTGCTGCGTCTCCCAGGTGACGATCCCGCCCTTGACGTAGATCTTCCAGGAGCACGAGCCCGTGCAGTTGGCTCCATGCGTCGAGCGCACGATCTTGTCGTGCTGCCAGCGCTTGCGATAGGCGTCCTCCCAACCGCGGCTCTCTTCGGTGGTGATGCCGTGGCCGTCGGCGAATGGCTCGCAGACCTTCTTGAAGAACGTCAGCCGATCGAGGAAATGCGACATGATGGATATCCTTCAGCGAGCAGGACTGACAGACGGCACGGACACCGGGGCGCGACCGCGCTCGATGTCGAACAGCAGGCCGCCCCGGCGGGTGTAGAAGAACCAGGTGGTGAAGATGCAGGTGAGGTAGAAGATCAGGAAACCGTAGAGCGCGAACGACGCCCCGCCGGTCATCGCGATCGACGACCCGAAGCTCTTGGGAATGAAGAAGGCGCCGTAGGCCGCGATCGCCGACGTGAAGCCGATGATCGCAGCCGACTCCTTGTCGGACTGCATGCGACGAGTATCGGCCGACGCACCGGGCATCAGCCGGTCCATGTCCTTGCGCATGATCGCGGGGATCATCTGGAAGGTCGATGCATTGCCGACGCCGCTGGCGAAGAACAGCAGCAGGAACATGGCGAAGAAGCCGGTGAAGTTCTTCTCGCCCAGGAAGTACACAACGCCCACGGCACCCAGGGCCATGACGACGAACACCCAGAAGGTGACGCGGCCACCGCCCCAGCGGTCTGCCACCCATCCCGTGAGTGAGCGCGAAAGCGCGCCAACGAGCGGCCCCAGGAACGCGTATTGCAGGGCGTTGATCTCGGGGAACTGCGTCTTGGCCAGCAGCGGGAAGCCCGCCGAGTAGCCGATGAAGGAGCCGAAGGTGCCGGTGTAGAGCCAGCACATGACCCAGTTGTGCCGGCGCCGGAAGATCACCGACTGCTCGGCAAACGAGGCCTTGGCCGAGGCGATGTCGTTCATGCCGAACCAGGCGGCGAAGGCCGAGGCGGCGATGAACGGCGCCCAGATGAACCCGGCATTCTGCAGCCAGAGTTTGGTCGTTCCGCTCGCGTCCTTGGCGACCTGGGGATCGCCGCCCAGCCAGCCGAAGACGCCGGTCGTGATGATGACTGGAACGACGAACTGCACGACGCTGACGCCGAGGTTGCCGAGACCGGCGTTGAGCGCGAGCGCGTTGCCCTTCTCCGCCTTGGGGAAGAAGAAGGAAATATTGGACATCGACGAGGCGAAGTTGCCGCCGCCGAAGCCGCAGAGCAGCGCCAGGACCAGGAAGATCCAGTAGGGCGTGGCCGGGTTCTGCACCGCGTAGCCGACGCCGACTGCCGGGATCATCAGCGACCAGGTCGCCAGCGTCGTCCACAGTCGCCCGCCGAAGATGGGCACGGTGAAGGAATAGAAGATCCGCAGCGTCGCGCCGGAGACGCCAGGCAGGGCCGCCAGCCAGAAGAGCTGGTCGGTCGTGTAGCGGAAGCCGATTGCCGGCAGCTTGGCCACGACGACTGACCACACCATCCAGACCGCGAACGAGAGTAGCAGCGACGGGATCGAGATCGCGAGATTGCGCCGTGCGATCCGCCGGCCCGTCTGCTCCCAGAAGGTCTTGTCCTCCGGGCGCCAGTCCTCGAGGATCTTGCCCGAGAGCTTGCCGACATGCTCCGGCCTGTGGATTTCCTGCATTTCGGGCAGTTCGGGCAACCTGGCCAGCGCTTCGCCGGCCACGTCGCGCTCCATCGCGCGGATCGACACATGCATCCACACCAGCGAGACGGCGGCGACGACGAACATGAGCATGAAGCAGCTCGTCCAGATGCCGGTCAGGTCGTTCAGGGCGCCGAAGGCGATCGGCAGCACGAAGCCGCCCAGCCCGCCGACCAGGCCGACGACGCCGCCGACGGCGCCGACATGCTTGGGGTAGTAAACCGGGATGTGCTTGTAGACCGCGGCCTTGCCCAGGCTCATGAAGAAGCCCAACACGAAGGCCACCACGGTGAAGGGGACCAGGCCCATCTCCAGCGTGAAGGAGATCGGTCCGGTGATGCCCTTCACGACATATTGGGTCGGCGGATAGGACATCACGAAGCAGGCGACCACCGAGACACCGAAGGTCCAGTACATCACGCGCCGGGCACCGAACTTGTCCGACAAAACACCGCCATAGATGCGAAACAGGCTGGCCGGCACCGAGTAGGCGGCGCCGATCATCCCCGCGGTCGTGATGTCGAGGCCGTAGACGCCGATCAGGTAGCGCGGCAACCAAAGCGCCAGCGCCACGAAGCCGCCGAAGACGAAGAAGTAATAGAGGGCGAAACGCCAGACCTGGATGTTGCGCAGCGGCTCCAGCATGGCCGACATCGGCTCGGGCTTCGCGCCCGACTTGCGGCGCGCCGCGAGCTGGGGATCGTCCTTCGTGGTGAACCAGAACAGCAGCGCCATGACGACCAGGGCACCGGCCCAGATCTCGGCGACGCTTTTCCAGCCGTAGGCCACCATGACGAAGGGCGCGACAAACTTGGTCACCGCGGCGCCCACGTTGCCGGCACCGAAGACGCCCAGCGCGGTGCCTTGCTTGCCCGGCCCGTACCAACGCGAAACATAGGAGATGCCGACCGCGAACGAGCCGCCGGCGATGCCGACGCCGAGCGCGGCCAGCAGGAATGTCGGATAGTCGTAGGCGTAGGTGAGCAGCCAGGTCGCTACCGCCGCGGCGATCATCACGCCGACGTAGACGACGCGCCCGCCGTACTGGTCGGCCCAGATGCCGAGGATGAGACGGATCAGCGAGCCGGTCAGGATCGGCGTTCCCACCAGCAGGCCGAACTGCGTGTCGGTGAGTCCGAGGTCCTTCTTGATCTGGATGCCGATGATGGAAAAGATGGTCCAAACGGCGAAGCAGACCGTGAAGGCGACCGTGCTCATGCCGAGCGCCACGCCACGCCCCTCTGGAGAGGCCTCTTGAACACTCGTCGGTCGCTGCATCGGATGCTCCCTGCTCCACCGCACGGTGGCGCCATGGCGACAGCATCGGGGCAGTCCGCTTCGGGTTACTTGACGTGAATCAAGCTCGGCGTCGGCATCGAGACTCTTCGACGGTTTATTCTCTATTGAGAACACATAGCGTTCACATTTGGTAAGTCTCCGGCGAACTCGGGATTGAGCCATGTCAACGTACTTCGCGTTCGAATGGAGTAAGAATTTCATAGGCGGGAGGGCACGAGCAGATCATGCGTACAACCGACTTGCCGCTGATCCGTCGTTCGCGGCTGTTCGCCCAAGTGGCAGAACCCGATCTAACGGCGATGTTGACCGCCTGCTTCGTCCAGACCCTGCCCGCCGGCGCGGTCCTCTGCCGGCAAGGCGAGAAGGCGGAGTTCCTCCATATCGTGCTGTCGGGCCGCGTCGGCCTGTTCGGCGAGGCCGCCCGCGACGAGGCGCTGGTCGAGTTCTTCGGCCCGGGCGATGCCTTCATCGTTCCCGCCGTGGTGCTCGACGCGCCCTACCTGCTGACGGCGCGATTGCTGGATGAGGGGCGCATCCTGATGTGGCCGGCCGCGGCGTTCCGTGCCCAGGTGCGGGCCACCGGGCAGTTGGCCTACGGCGCCGTACTTCTGCTGTCTGGCTACTGGCGGACGCTGATCGGCCAGATCAAGGACCTGAAGCTGCTGTCGGCAATCGAACGGCTATCGGCCTTCCTGCTCGCGCTGGCGCCGCGCGACACCGGGCCCGTCACCGTCACCCTGCCCGGCGGACGCCGGCTCGTGGCGGGCCGGTTGGGCATCACGCCGCAGAGCCTGTCGCGGGCCTTCGCGGCGCTACGGCCGCTCGGCGTCAGCGGCGGCGGGCGCGAAGTCCTCATCGCCGATCTGGCGCGCCTGCGCGAATTCGCCGGAGCCCGCATGCCGAGGTAAGCAGCCAGGCAAGACCGGCAGCACCCCCGTTCAGCAGCCTGGCGGCCCGGCTGTCACCTTGGGCCTCAAAAGCATGGGCCCATAGATTGCGGCAAAGCCCATGAAGGCCGCCGCCCAGGCGCAGGCGGCGACGTGCAGCAGCACGATCTCTGCCGACGACGGAATGGCCGCCCCGATGCGGGCCAATGCGGCAAAGACGACGAGGCCGTAGACTACGACCGTTGCCGGCGTGGCCACGAGCTGCCGGCCCGTATGACCCAGAGTAGCCCGGGTCATGACCGCGAGCGTCATCAGGCCGATGGCGCCCACGCCCCAGGCATGGGCACCGGCGCTCGACGTGACGACATCCGGCATCACAATGGAAAGCGCGATCAACAGGAAGCCAGCCGGAACAAAGGCGTAGGCAACGTGGAGGACCAGAACAAGCCGGTCGTCGAGCGCCCGATAGCCGACCCAGCGGGCCAGCCGCACCGCCAACAGCACACCCGCCACCGCCGCGATCACGGCAGTCACCATGTCTTGGGGCACCACGACCCACGCCACCAGCCCCGCGACGGCAGCGGTCATGCTCGACATATCGAAACGGTCGAATGGCGCTGGCAAAGGGCCGGGCCCCGCCCGCAACAGGGCGTTACGCGTGAAGTTCGGCACGATACGGCCGCCGATCAGCACGACCAAACCGACCGCTGCGGAAAGCCCGATGCGTGAACCGTAGAACACCACGCCATCGAGCAGTACCTCGAGATGGAAGACCGCATTGCCGGCGATCAGGACGCCCAGCACGACCAGGAGCTTCAGGTTGCGCCGGTTGCCGCTCGCCACGATCTCGCGGCCGGCGATTGCCGCGACCATTACCAGAAAAACAAGGTCGACCGCGGCTGCCGCCTCCATGCCGATCAGGCCCGAGGCCGCCAGGGCGATCCGGCCCGCGAGCCAAGCCGCCGCAAGGACTAGCAACAACCAGCCCGATACCGGCGGCCTGCCGGTCCAGTTGGGGATCGCCGTGAAAAGGAACCCCGCGATCGCCGCGGCGGCATAGCCGTAGACCATTTCGTGGATGTGCCAGTCGCGGGCGGCAAGGCTCAGGGGCAGGTCCATCGCACCGAGAAAGATCGGCAACCAGACCAATATGCCGACAACGGCAAATAGCGACGCGCCCAGAAAGAACGGACGAAACCCATAGCTCAGAAATGTGGCGCACGCGCCCGGTAGACGTAAAGCGGCCATGAGGCACTCTTCGCCTGGGCGACGCGGAACGCTTTGATTGAGGTCAACAGGGGATCGGTCCTTCGGTTCGGCCGTCGCCGCTCACGCGCCGGCGCGCAGTAACAGCTTGCCGGCCACATGGCGGCCTTCGAGCCGCCGGTGCATATCGGCGGCCTCGCTCAACGGGAAGACACCCTCGATCGGGACCTGGAGCCAGCCGTCGGCGATGCCGCCCAGCACATGTTCGATGCCCGCGTTCCATTCGAGCGAGCCCTGGTCGACGTGACCGAGGTGGAGCCGGGTAAAGGTCTGCGACCGCGGCAGGATGCGTTCGCGGATATTCTTGAAGGGCTGACCCTCGGCCTCACCGATGCTGATCACATGGCCGAGCTTCTTCACCACGCCGAAAGTGCGATCGAGCATCGTGGCGCCGTAGGAATCGATGGCGAGATCGACACCCTTGCCGTTGGTGAAGTCGAGCACCGCAGCCTCGAAATCCTCCGTATCGGTCACGACGACGCGGGCCGCGCCGTAGTCGAGCGCGCGCGCCTCCTTGCCCGGTGTGCCCGTGGTGCCGACGACCGCCGCGCCGGCATGCACGGCAAGCTGGGTACACATGAGGCCAACGCCGCCGCCGATAGCGTTGACCAGCACGGTGTCGCCGGGACCGACCCCGCCGTAGATCGTCCAGAGCATATGATAGGCCGTCAGCGCCTGAATCGGGAAAGCAGCGGCAATGTCGAGCGCGATACTATCCGGCAGTGGGATGAGGCCGGCCGCCGGCACCACGCATTTTTCGGCATAGGCGCCGCCTTTCTCCGGGAAAGCGGCAACACGGTCTCCGACCTTCACACCCAAAACGCCCGGACCGAGCACGGCGACCGTGCCGGAAACCTCGAAGCCCGGCACCATCGGATAGGTCATGGCATGCGGATAGATTCCCTGCCGGACCTGCGTGTCTGCCCAGTTGCACCCAGCATAAGCCACGTCGAGCAGCACCTCGCCGGGACCGGGTACCGGATCGGGCAGTTCGGCCGGGGAGAGCTGCTCGGGCCCGCCCGTGGCATGGATGACGACGACTTTCATGGCCTTCTCCTCAGCGATGGGAACGCCTGCGAGGTCTTGCAACTTCAGCGCCAGAGGGACGGGAACGGCCGGACGATCCGGCCTCCGACTACTTGGGTCCCGTCTACTTGGCCAGCGACTCGAGCCAGCGGCGTGCCAGCGCGGGCGCGCGGAAGACGCGCATCGGCCGGTCGGCGGCGGCGAGCATGCCCAGCACCTGCGCGACAAGCTCCGCCTTGTGGTCGGGCACGACGACGGCCAGCGCTCCCATGCGACCCTGCGCATGGATCGCGCGGAAACGCACGCCGAGCATGAGCAACTCCTCCGAAGTCATCGAGGTATCGCCTCGACTGCCGTCGAACAGTTTTCGGTAGATCACAGCCCCTTTGGAGATCAGCTCATCGAGCAATGTCTCCATTTCCCTGCGCGTAACATCGCCGTTCGCCACGATAATGACCAACCGGGTCTCGGCATCAATTGTCCAGTCGAGCGACATGTTGCAGGTGGAAGCCTCTGGATGGAGTGTCGAGTTTGTTTGCCACCCCGACAGGCGAAACACCAGCGCCACGGCAGCGCACCATGGGCGGGCTTTGCCGCCAGCGCTACAGTGAGAGCCCAACCGCGGAGACTGCCCGCCATGCTGACATTCTATTTCGCCCCCGGCTCGAGTTCGATGGCGCCCCACATTGCCCTGCACGAAACAGGCGCATCGTTCGAGGGCAAACCGCTATCGCTGGCAAAGAAGGACACGCGGACACCGGCGTTCCTGGCGATCAATCCCGCCGGAAAAGTGCCGGTGCTGCTGGTCGACGGCCGCGCACTCACCGAGGTGGCGGGCATCCTGTTCTATCTCGCGCGGTCGTTTCCCGACGCGGGACTCCTGCCGCAAGGAGACATCGAGGCCGAAGCCCAGGTCGTCTCCTGGATGTCCTACATCGCCTCGACGATTCACCCGGCGCGGCGCCAAGGGCTGGAGCATGCGCGCGAGGTCTACGCCGTCGCCGACGACCGGCTGGGCAAGAACGATTGGGCAGTAGGCACCCGCTGTTCGATCGCCGACATCCACTTGTTCCGACTCTACTGGCGATTCCGCAACTCGCTCGCGCCCGAGCCAGGCGAGTTCCCCAACCTCGAGGCACACTATGCGCGCATGATGGCGCGGCCGGCGGTGCAGCGAACGATCGAGATCGAGACGAAGATCGGCTACGACCTGCCGGCGTAACGGCCGGCTACTTGCCGCTCAGAATCCGCCACACCTTTTCGGGCGTCACCGGCATATCGATGTGACGGACGCCGCGTTCGGCGAGCGCATCGACAACGGCGTTCATCACGGAAGGCAGCGCGCCGGCACATCCCGCCTCGCCGCAGCCCTTGACGCCCAAGCGGTTGGTCTTGCACGGCACCGAATGGTTCTCGATCGAGAAGTCCGGGGCATCCGATGCGCGCGGCATAGCGTAGTCCATGAAGGAGCCGGCCACGGGCTGGCCCTGCTGGTCATAGACCGTGCGCTCCATCAACGCCTGGCCGATGCCCTGGATGACGCCGCCATGCGCCTGGCCCGCGACCAGCATCGGATTGATGACGGTACCGAAGTCGTTGACCATGAAATAGCGCACGACCTCGATCTGCCCGGTGTCGCGGTCGATCTCGACTTCGGCGACATGGCAACCGTTGGGAAAGGAAAACGGCGGATTGTCCGAGATGTGGCTGACGTCGAGCGATTGCGGCAGGTCCGCCGGCAGCTTGAGACCGCCGCGCAGCTTGTCGGCCAGCTCCATGACGCTGATGCCGCGATCCGTGCCGGCGATGGTGAAGCGGCCACGCGCAAACTCGATATCTACGGCAGCGGCTTCGAGCACGTGGGCCGCGATCTGCTTGCCCTGCTCGATCAGCTTGTCGCCGGCCTCGAGGAAGGCCTGGCTGGCAACCAGTGCGGATTTCGACCCGCCGGTGCCGCCGCCCACCTTGAGCTGATCGGAATCGCCCTGGAGCAGGCGAAGGCGCTCGAAGGGGATGCCGAGCTGGCTGCTCAGCACCTGTGCAAAGGGCGTGGCGTGGCCCTGGCCGTAGTCGAGCGTGCCGCTCAGCATGGTGATGGTGCCGTCCGCTTCGAAGCGGATGCCGCCATACTCCTTGGCGGGCGGCCCCGTGACCTCGAGATAGGAGCCGATGCCGCGACCGCGCAGCTTGTTGCGCGCGGCACTCTCCTGCTTTCGCTTGTCGAAGCCCTGCCAGTCGGAGGCCACCAGCGCCTTGTCGAGGATCGTGGTGAATTCGCCCGAATCGTAATTCATGCCCGACGGCGCCTTATAGGGCATCTGCCCGGGCGCGATGTGGTTCAGCCGCCGTATCGCAACCCGATCGATGCCCATCTCGCGCGCTGCCGTGTCGATCAGGCGCTCCATGTAGTAGTTGCCCTCGGGCCGCCCCGCGCCGCGATAGGCGCCGACCGGCGTGGTGTTGGTGAACACGACCTTGGAGTTCACCTCCATTGCCGGCGTTTTATAGACATCGATGACGTTCTTCACCGCGTTGGTCGTGGCCGGCATCGGCGGATAGATGTAGGCGCCGGCGTTGCCGGTACCGCTCAACCGCACGGCAAGGAACCTGCCGTCCTTGTCGAGCGCCAGTTCGGCAATGCGTTGGTGATCGCGACCGGCGTGGTCACTCAGGAAGCTCTCGGAGCGTTCGTCGGTCCACTTCACCGAACGACCGAGCAACTTGCCGCCCAACAGCAGCGGCGCGTACTCGGGATAGACCTGCGACTTCATGCCGAACGAGCCGCCGACGTTGCCGGTCAAGACTCGCACCTTGTCGGGCGCCACGTTGAGCACATCGCGGGCGAGACCGCCGCGCAGGCCCATCACGCCCTGGCAGCCGACATGCAAGGTCCAGCGCCCTGCCTGCCCCGGCATCATAGGAGCCGATCGCCGAACGCGGCTCCATGGCATTGACCACGATGCGGTTGGAGGCGATCTCGAGTCTGGTGACGTGTGCAGCTTCGGCGAAAGCCTTCTTCACCGCTTCGGCGTCGCCGTAATGGAAATCGAGCGCCAGGTTGCCGGGGGCATCGTTGTGAATCTGTGGTGCGCCGGGCTTCAGCGCATCGGCCGGACTGGTGACGGCTGGCAGCTCCTCGATGTCGAGCACGACGGCCTCGGCCGCGTCCTTGGCCTGCACGGCCGTTTCGGCCACGACGCAGGCCACGGCCTCGCCCACGAAGCGCACGCGGCCCTTGGCCAGTGACGGCCGAAGCGGCGTCTTCATCGGCTTGCCGTTGCGGTCGGGAATGTTCATCGGACACTTGAGCGGCCCGAAGCCCGCCGCCTCGAGATCGGCGTTGGTGTAGATCGCGAGCACGCCCAGCATCGCCTTCGCCTCGGCGATGTCGATGCCCTTGAGAATACCGTGCGCCTGACGGCTGCGGACCATCACGGCATAGGCCTGGCCCGGCAGGTTGATGTCGTCGGTATAGCGTCCCTCGCCGCGCAGCAGCTTGGGGTCCTCGGAGCGCGGCACGGGTTGGCCGACGCCGAACTTCATCAAGGCAAGACTGGTGTCATCGAACGAGTCCATACGCTTACCCTTCAAACGCAGAAACGCTGTCATCCTGAGCGAAGCGAAGGATCCTTCGCCTTCGGCTCAGGATGACAATTACGCTGTTACTTCAGCGGTGAGTAGTTCGTCGGCATCAGCAGAGTCGAGTGCATTTCGGCCAGCAGCGCCGGACCCTTGGCGAGATAGGCCTGCCACGCCGGATCCTTCATCGCAGCACCACGCGCCTCGAAGCGCTCCTGCAGGTTCTTGTAGCGCCAGAGATGGAGCCACTCGTTGGGCTGCGGGAATTCGCCCGTCCAGGCGCCCCAGATCGGAGAATACTTGTCGCGCGCCGCCCGTACCTCCTTGAAGTTCGTGCCGTACTGCGCGGCGCCACCCATCTGCGTCCGATAGATGCGCAGCTCGTAGATGTTGCCGGTGGTGCCGTCGTCGGGACGGATATCGACCACGGCATTCATGAGCCGCAGGTCCTGGCGTTCGATCAGCGGACGGATCACCGGGACGTAGCCCTCGGTCCACGGCTTGTGCTTCATCAGCTCGCCGCGCAGCCGCGTGCGCTCTTCGTAGCTGTCGTACTTCCACAGGTGCCAGATCTGGTTCAGCGCGCCGAATTCCGCCGTCCAGTAGCCGTGGTTGACGCCGTAGTTCTGGCCGCGCGCGGGGCGGCCGATCGTCTCGGCGGCCTTGAGATATTCCGGCATCTTGCCGGGCTTCAGGGTGTAGCAGCGAAGTTCGTAGACCATGTCGTTTCCTCTCAGGGATGGGGATTCTTGGGCGGATGCGCGCGCACCGCTTCCTCGTTGATGTCGGCGCCCCAGCCCGGCCGGGTGGGCACGATCAGTTCACCATTCTGGATGACCGGGGGATGCGTGACCAGATCGTCCTTCCACGGCACATCGTCGATATCGATTTCCATGATGCGGAAGTTGGGCATGGCGGCGCACAGGTGGGCGCTCATCAGCGTCGACATGTGGCCGTAGAAATTGTGCGGCGCGCAGTTGATCTCATAGGCCTCGGCCATGGTCGAGATCTTGAAGGACTCGGCCAGCCCGTTCCACGGCACGTCGATGATCGACACATCGATCGAGCGGTTCTCGAAGAACGGCCGGAACTGGCGGCGCCCGAACAGCGATTCGCACGAAGCGATAGGCATCGAGGCGCGGTCGCGGATCAGCCGCAACCCCTCGGGATCGTAGGAATCGATCTCCAGCCAGAAGAGATTGTAGGGCTCGCAGACCCGCGCGACCTTGATGTAGCCCTCGGTCTTGAAGTTGAAGTTGGTGTCGAGAAGGATGCCCATGTCGGGACCGGCGCCCTGCCGGAAGGCAGCCAGCCCGTCCGAAATCGCCGCAAGGGTCGCACCATCGGCGTTGAGCTCGGGCCCGCCCGCGGTGCGGCCAAATCCCGGCTGGTGCATGTTAGGCGGATCGAGATCGAAGCGGAAGATGTTGGTTTTCAAAGCTTTAAAGCCACGCTCCTTCACGTGCTTGCCGAGCTTCACCACGTCGTCGAACGAACGCACCGGCTCGACGCCCATCACTTCGGCATTGCGGAAGCGGTAACTGCCGCAATGCGACCAGTAGAGCGGCAGGCGGTCGCGCACCGGACCGCCGAACAGGGCGCAGACCGGAATGCCGAGCGCCTTGGCCTTGACGTCGAGCAGCGCGTTCTCGATCGCGGCCATCGCCTGCTGGTTGATGCCGCCCGGCGCCTGACGCGTGATGGCATAGAAGGTCGTCATGATGCGCTCGATCGGCCGCGGATCCTGGCCGATGAGGCTTGCTGCCATACGGCGGATCACGGCGGTGAGGCCGGCGCTGCCGTAGCCTTCGTTGTATTCCGACCAGCCGACTAGGCCGTCGTCGGTGGTGATCTTGAGAAAGGAGAAGTCACGCCAGCCGGCGTCGCAATGCAAATCCTCGATTTTGACGATTTTCATAATGGTTCCTCCCGCGCTTGCCCCAGCATAGACTAGGCGGCAGCCACTGCGGGATGAATCAATGCCCCTATTCGGCAAAGGAATGCTGATCGTCTTTTCCGAGGTGAAGGCGCGCGACGAGCGCGACTTCAACGAGTGGTACAATCGCGAGCACATCGACGAGCGGATCAATCTGCCGGGCTTCCATCGTGCCCGCCGCTACGTTGCCGTCCGCGGCTCGCCCAAGTATCTCGCCAGCTACGAATGCGACAGCGTCGGCGATCTCGCGACGCCGGGCTATCTGCAGCTCCTGGCCAACCAGACGCCGTGGACCCAGGCGGTGATGGCCAAGTTCACCCAGTTTCGCCGGCTGACGCTGCGCACCCAGGTCGACCTCGCGCACGGTGTCGGCGGCGCGGTCGCCTGCGTGCGCTTCATCCCTGACCCGCGTGAACGCAAGCCGTTGGTCGCCTGGCTGCAAGAGACGGTCCTGCCGCGCGTCATTGCCCGGCCGGGCCTGCTGGGCGCGTTCGCCGCCGAGACCGATCTCGAAGTCACCAACGCCCCGTTGCAGGAAAAGAGCATGGACCACCCCAAGGCCGACGAGGCCGAATGGGTCGTGATGCTCGAGGGTGCCGATGCAGCCTCGGTGGGCGCCGCCGCACGGGCCCATTTCAAGCTTGCGACCCTGAAGCCGTTCGGCGTCACCGCGACACCGACGATCGGCACCTATCGCCTGCTCTTCGGCAACCAGAGATGAGGCGCAACGACGCGCCTTGATGACGGAACTTTGACCTTCCGTTGATCGGACCATGGCGTAGGTTGACCTTGTGTCCACTCAACAAAAGATATTCTGGCTGCGGCTCGCCACGCTGATCGGCCTCTGCCTGCCCGCGCTGGAACTCGCGTGGCGCTGGTATACCGATGAACTGGGGCCACGCCCGGTCACCGTGGCGACGCACGCCACTGGCGACTGGGCCGTCATCTTCCTGCTGCTGTCGCTCGCCATGACGCCTCTTCGGGCGACGCTCGACTGGATGCCGCTGGTGCATATCCGCCGCCGCATTGGCGTCGCCGCCGCGCTCTATGCCGGCGCCCATCTCCTGATCTACGTGCTCGACCAGAAATGGAACCTGATCGTCGTCGCCACGGAAATCGCCAAGCGCTTCTACCTCACCATCGGCTTCGTGGCATTGCTGGCGCTGGCGGCGCTCGCCGTCACCTCGACAAACGGCTGGCAGAAGCGGCTCAAGCGCAACTGGAAGCGCCTGCACTGGCTGATCTATCCGGCAGCGCTGCTGGCGATCGTGCATTTCTTCATCCAATCCAAGGTCAAGATCGGCGAGGCGGCTTTTGCCGCCGGCCTGTTCGCCTGGCTGATGCTGTGGCGTGTGCTGCCGCCGCGCTTACGGACCAGCTACCTTGGCCTCCTGCTGCTGGCAGCCGGCGCCACGCTGGCCGCCGTTATTTTCGAAGCGGCCTGGTATGGCTTGGTGAACGGTATCGACCCCATGCGCGTGCTGGCCGCCAACGTCGATCCCGACCTGGCGCCACGGCCGGCGCAGAAGGTTCTACTGGCCTCCCTCGCGGTCATCGCGATCGTGGCCGCCCGCCGCGGCTTCGCCGTCGCCAATCGGCTCTGGACGAAGCGCTATATCCAACGGACTATACCGACTTCCTGAACGGAAGAAGGCATGACAGCGGAAGAATGGACGGCGGTACGACTAAGCCTGCTCGTCGCGACGACGGCGACGGCGGCCAGCCTGCCGCTCGGCATCGCCGTCGCCTGGCTGCTGGCGCGCGGGCGGTTCTGGGGCAAGAGCCTGGTCGACACGCTGGTCCACCTGCCGCTCATCATGCCGCCCGTGGTGACGGGCTACCTGCTGCTGCTCACCTTTGGCAGACGTACGCCGGTCGGCGCCTTCCTGGCCGATGAACTGGGCATCATCTTCTCCTTCCGCTGGACCGGCGCGGCGCTTGCCTGCGCCGTCATGGGTTTCCCGCTGCTGGTGCGCGCCATCCGACTGTCGATCGAGGCGGTCGACGGCCGGCTCGAGGCGGCGGCCGGCACGCTCGGCGCCAACCCGCTGTGGGTGTTCGCCACCGTCACCCTGCCGCTCAGCCTGCCGGGCGTGATCGCGGGCGCCATCCTGTGCTTCGCCAAGGCGATGGGCGAGTTCGGCGCCACCATCACCTTCGTATCGAACATTCCCGGCGAGACGCAGACCCTGCCATCGCTGATCTACACCCTGACCCAGGTGCCCGGCGGCGATGCCGGCGCCCTGCGCCTCACGCTGATATCGATCGCGCTGTCGATGCTGGCCTTGCTGGGATCCGAGCTGCTCGCGCGCCGGATCGGCGCCCGGCGAATAGCCGTCGCGTGAGCCTGGAAGTCGACGTCGATCACGTCCGCGAGCACTTCCGGCTCACGGCACGCTTCTCGTCCGCACCGGGCCTCACGGCGCTGTTCGGTCGCTCGGGGTCGGGCAAGTCCACCCTGGTCGACATCATCGGCGGGCTCCTGCGGCCCACGCGCGGCCGGATCTCGGTCGACGGCCAGGTGCTGGTCGACACCGAGCGGGGCATGTTCGTTCCGAAGCACCGGCGCCGCGTCGGCTACGTCTTCCAGGACAGCCGGCTCTTCCCCCACCTCAGCGTCCGCAACAACCTGCTGTACAGCCGCTGGTTCGCGCGACCGGACGGCGGAGCGGCAGGCGATCTGGCCTCGGTGGTAAAACTGCTGGACATCGGCGCCCTGCTCGACCGCGAGCCGCGCTCCCTCTCTGGCGGCGAGAAGCAGCGGGTCGCCATCGGCCGCGCGCTGCTGGCCCATCCGCGCCTGCTCCTGATGGACGAGCCGCTCGCCTCGCTCGACGAGGCGCGGCGGGCCGAAATCCTGCCCTACATCGAGCGGCTGCGCGACGACGCGGGTGTGCCGATCGTCTATGTCAGCCATTCCGCGGCCGAAGTGGCGCGGCTTGCGACCACCGTGGTGATCCTGACCGACGGCAAGGTCACGGCCGTGGGGCCGGTGCTCGACATCCTGCCGCTGGCCGATGCGGGCGATGCCGGCGGCGTGCTCGACGCTACGGTGGCGCGCCACGACGAGGCCTTCCAGCTCACGGTCCTGGCCTCGGCCGCGGGCGAGCTGCAGGTGCCGCGGCTGGCCGCCCCGGTCGGCGCCCCGGTGCGCGCTTATATCCGCGCCCGCGACGTGATGATCTCGCTCAGGCCGCCCGAGGAGATCAGCGCGCTCAACGTGCTGGCCGGCCGCATCGCCTCGATCACACCCAGCCCGAACGGTGCGCAGGCCGACGTGCGGCTCGACTGCAACGGTGCCACGCTGATGGCGCGCGTCACGGCCAAGTCGGTGCAGCGCCTCGCGCTGGCACCCGGCCGGCCGGTGTTCGCCGTCATCAAGAGCGTCTCCTTCGAGCGCAGCTAGGCACCGATAATGACTGTCTCGAGACATCGCAGACGATTTCCCGGCGTCGCCAAAGAGGCTAGGAGAGTAGCCCGCTCTGGACGAGGCCGCCCATGTCGCCCCTGATGCTGCCCTTCTCGCCCCGCTTCATCACCCTGACGCTCGCAGCACTTGCGGCCGTGGCCTTCGGCATTGCCTGGGTGGAAGAACCCAGGTTGTCGTTCCTGGGGATCTGCTTCGGCGTTGCCGCGGCGATGACCCTCATCGGC
This sequence comes from Reyranella sp., assembly GCA_030679805.1. Lineage (GTDB taxonomy): Bacteria > Pseudomonadota > Alphaproteobacteria > Reyranellales > Reyranellaceae > Reyranella. The sequence continues at coordinate 17,147 of JAUXST010000742.1, forward strand.
ATCCACGACCTCTTCCAGACTCGACACGCGGTGCTGCGCAACTACCCGATCGCCGCACACCTGCGCTTCATCTTCGAGGCCATCCGGCCGGAGATGCGCCAGTACTTCTTTGAGGACGACAAGGACGGCATGCCGTTCAGCCGCGACCGGCGCGCCGTCGTCTATCAACGCGCCAAGATGGTGCTCGACATGCGTCCCTTCGGCACCAGCCACGACGTCTATGGCACCGGCTTTGAGTGGATGAGCCACTCGATCGCGCCACGGCCGGTCGCCGACGATCATTTCAGGATCACCGTCGGCGGCCCCGACTGCGCCAAGCCCTACTCGGCCTCGGTCTTCAACATTTCGGCCATGAGCTTCGGGGCGCTCAGCGCCAACGCCATCCGGGCGTTGAACAACGGCGCCCGGATCGGCGGCTTCGCCCACGACACCGGCGAGGGCGGCTACAGCCCCTATCACCGCGAGGGCGGCGGCGACATCATCTGGGAGATCGGCTCCGGCTACTTCGGCGCCCGCAATCCCGACGGCACCTTCTCGCCCGAGAAGTTCGCCGCCGCGGCCACCAACGAGCAGGTCAAGATGGTCGAGCTGAAACTCAGCCAGGGCGCCAAGCCCGGCCACGGCGGCGTGCTGCCGGCCCCCAAGGTGAGTCCGGAGATCGCCTTGACCCGCGGCGTGCCGCAGGGTGAGGACTGCATCTCGCCGTCCCATCACACCGCCTTCTCGACCCCGGTCGAGATGATGCAGTTCATCGCCGAGATGCGCCGGCTGTCGGGCGGCAAGCCGGCCGGCTTCAAGCTCTGCATCGGCCACGAATGGGAATTCCTCGCCATCTGCAAGGCGATGCTGGAGACCGGGATCTATCCCGACTTCATCGTCGTCGACGGCAAGGA